>CAKVCR010000097.1 GCA_934725835.1 uncultured Odoribacter sp. | reverse complement strand
TGTAATTTGGAAGTCTCACTCATAGCATTGTGATTAGTTGTTGACAACTCTAATTTACAATGCTATTTTCTTTTATTATATTGTCGATTTTACTTTTCCGATTTTTGACGATACAAAATTACCGATTACATTACAGCCATATCTTAGTCAAGGTATTTTCCCCGTTTGGGTTGCAAAACCTTATTTGCGGGAGAATACCTAAAGATACAAAAAAGCCAACTAATTCGCAACATTTTATGTATGAATTAGTTGGCTGATTTTATAGTATTTACTGAATGTCCCTAAATAATATCCTTGATTTTCTTAAGGGAGCGCAGTTCTCTGGCAGCCGATGCGAAATATTGCACGATTCAATTATTGCTCCAATAGCTTTTGCACACATTTTTCTAACTCTTCACCTCTCAATCCCTCTCCAACAATTCGATTGTCTTCATCCAATACAAACAACATTGGAATACCATGAATTTGATAAACATCCGTAACAATACTATTCCAACCTTTCAAATCTGACATATGCAACCAAGGTAAACCATCTGCTTCTATTGCTTTACGCCAAGCATCAACTTTTACATCCAATGAAACACCTATAATCTCCAAGCCTTTGGATTTATACCTCTCATAAATCTTTTTCACATTAGGATTCTCTGCCCGACACGGTCCACACCATGAAGCCCAGAAATCAATAATTTTCGCTTTGGCTTTCACTCCATAAATAGAAAGCGAGTCACCTTCCGGTGTTTGCATTCGTAAATCCGGTGCTATTCCTCCAACCACAAGTGCTGCAATCTTCTCAGCAAAGGGTTTCACATAGCATCCTGGGACAGTTGCTCTTGCATTCTCACCCAATAGTTCATACTTTTTTGACAAACTCTTTCTTTCCATCAAACGCTCCATTCTCCAAGCCAATAAAGCAGCACTCACGATATTGTCATTTACCTTCAAAAATTCGTCTTCTGCTTCATCATAAAGGTCTTCGTATCGCAACAACAAACCTTTTATTTGCAACCTACTAAAATAATCATCTTTACCATACTCAGCTTCATATTCTTTACGTATGGAATCACATTCACGCTGCAACTCAAGTTCTTTTTTTCTAAATTCGTTACGAAGCTTTTGCATTTTACCTCCACCTGCAACTTCATACACTTTCAGCTGCTTAACGTCTGCACTTACATTATAATTACCTTTCTCCAAAAAAATAGGTATACGTAAACGTGTATTCACTGCACGAATTTCAGCAGCAATAGGTTGTCTTACTTTTCCGGTGAAATAAAACCTTCCATTAGCTGTCAAAGAATTAGCAAGAGTATCATATTTACCGGTAGCATCCTGAACAAGCAATAAAATACGCCCTCCATGATTCTTGATATGTCCACTAATTTTATACTGCCCGAACGTTTGCAAGCACATAAGTAGCAAGCACACTAACATTGCTATATTTTTCTTATGCCAATTCATCGTCTATTTTTTTCTTTCTTTGTAAACAATGTCCACAATTTTACCTAACTTCTTGTATTCTTTTTTCTTAACTAAATCTCCCATCAAATTCGGGACATCATACAAACGCATGATACCACATTCATTCTCAGGGACTCTTCTTTCACGTGTTCCTATAAGCAATTGGTAATTACGTGCACGTTCCCAATCTTCATACGCTTCCCACGCAACAAAAGGATTAAATCTAAGTACTTTTATACTCTCTCCGGGGAAATACAACACTTCTTTTGCCGGAATATCCGGATGTCCCATATCAAATTGATAAACCTTTTGTCCATCTGAGTAAAACAAATAAGGAAGTGAATGATGACAAGCAAACATTGTAGCATTTTCCAAATCTGCTCCTGTTACCTTCCCGTAATATTCTTGAATATTATACTCCTCATAATCTCCTTGTTGCCAAAAATATTGCGGTGCTTTATAACGCGCACGCAATTTCATGCCACAGAAGAAAAATTCATGAGTTGTCGGATGTTTCAATATAGCATAAATTAACCCCGATTTTGTTGACTCCATGTGTACAAGGTCGCATCCTGTCTGTACAGGAAATATATGCTCTCCAGAAAAAGTCATCACGGAAGGATAGGTAGAGTTATTTCTTATCACTAGAAATTGTCTATGAGTGGCATCATATAAAACGGCAGGAGCACATCCGTAACCACCATTAATATAGTTATCATCAAAACTAACTCCGACAAAGGGAGCGGCTCTAAAATCTATTTTACCGTCAATCTTATTGATAGGATATTCAAATACACTACCATAAACGGACCTATCGATACTATACACCTCTTGTCTATCATCAACGATTACCAAACGATTACTCACAGAAAACATCGATAAATTCGACGCAAGTAAATGAACTGCATCCGGGGTAATACCGAATCGCCATTTCAGACTATTGTCTTCACCCACTCGCAAATATTCAGGATCCATGACATAAGTATCATCATCAGTCACCAACATTGGGAATACTTCATTAACGCTATAATTATATAACAAACGTCTGGGAAATCCCGGCTTGAATGGTTCAAGACCCCAAATATTATGAGCAATCAAGTCATCATTCTCATTTGAATTAAATATAATATCCATGCGGGATTTTCCATTTTCTTCACACAACACCATCCAACCTTCACTTGTCATAGATTTCACTCGCAACTGAAAAGGTGTCGACCAACAAATGCCTGTTTCTTTATCTATAATATTAAAAAAGCAAGAGTAATCACCAGGTTTCAACGTTAATAACATATCTATCCGGCGTTCTGTAGAAAGCACCAAACTATCTGTATGCTCAATTATATTAAAATCAACCCCTTTAGGAATTGCCTTCCATAAATATTCATAGTCTGCTTCATTAAAATCTTTTAATGTCGAATTAATTACAGGATCAAATGAAAGACTATCGACAAAAGAGACTTTTGTATATAATTTACCTTTTTCCAAATTCTCCACAACCATCAATTCATTGATTTCCTTGTAGATATAATTACCTTTATCGTCCGAGCATGCCCAAAATTGCAACACACTCAACACAATTAATATATACTTAAATTTCATAATATCAAATATTTAAACATTTAACCTTGAGAAGCAGCCCCCATCTCCATCGGCTTACCATTCTCATCTTCTTGAGGATTATCTTGCAACCAACGGTGCATATATTTTCCTACAAACTTTAAATACCCTTCAGTCAATTTTGTCTTTACAAAATCTTCGCGGTCGATATTCATCACATCACAAATTAATGCAGTTTTTTTCTGCGACCAAACTCCAAAATATTTTATCCCATATATATTCCACCATGCCGGCATGGGAAAATTCTCATTCATCACAATGACACGCTGATAATCAATAGGCCGTGTCTTAAAATTTACGCTATCGATTAGAATCGTAGCTTCGCGCGTGTAAATAAAACGAAGTTCAGGATTCTCTATCAATTTCACAACAAACCGCTTAGGATGCTTTACTAAGTCTTCTGTACGCAATAAATCTATACCAATAGAAGTTTCCGCTTGATTAGCAGACATCACATACTCAGTTGCAAATGCCTTAAAATCCACTCCTTCTATCGCCGACAAAGTATCTGTATCTGAATACACTTCAATGTTAAATTTACGGTCATAATTTGCTGTATTTCCATACAGACAAACTTTCAATTGAATTGATTGCATCTTTATATCGGAATTTTTTAACCCCCAAGCCACTCTAAGTGTATCAGAAAATATTCCCTCATCTGCAAAATAAATTCCGCTATCCCCTTCGTAAGTATTGATATCCTTTTCACATGATACACAACTTACTAATATCAATAATAAAAACAATAGATTCTTCATAATAGATACATTTTAATTATACTGACTTTCTGCATCAGGTATTGGAAGCACATAATTCGATAATTTCACTGACACTAAACCATATTGGTCTGTAGCAGATTGCATTTCGGTTTTTTTGTTGCGCTTGTACCAGAAAAATAGTTGCCCCTCTCCATAAAACTCTTTCTTCCACTCTTTATCTAAATAATAATTTACATCCCATTCTCGTACATTCCCCAAGTTACGATGATTTCTGAACGTATTAAAATATTTAGCACGTGTGGGTCCATCTGTTGCTGTTTCTGAAGCTATCATATACATCTCACTGATACGAATCATCGGTATCATTTGATTATACAAAGAATCTGTACCCTGAAACTTATTAAACACTCTATATGTTGTGCCTGAAATTTCTACAGTTCCGCTTAAAGAACTTGAATAGCGATAGTCTGCTTTATCAGACTCAAACACATAATTAACAACATCTCCACGCGGAGCCAACAAGGTATTAAGTTTCAAATTAGCACCATCAAACAACGAAGTATATAATGTATTTCTGTTCAAATTTTGCAAAGCAAACATAATTTCAGTAGAAAACACTCTATCTGCACTCTTAGAATTATCTAATTTCATCGGAGTTACCCATGGAAATTTTTCCTCTTGGATTTTAATGACAGACTCGGCATAATAAAGAGCACGTTCTTTGTTGCCCATATATAAATAAGCACGTGCCAATAATCCCTGTACGGCATAATAGTTCAACCGCAAATTTCTATCCTGAAGAAAAGCATCTTTAGCATTTCCCTTCACACCATATTTCACAATGGGATCGTTTACTAACAATTGCTCTGCTTCCAACAAATCTTCAACAACCATGTTCATAAAGCCATTTGCAGCATAGGATGGTGCGGCATCAAACTGAAATTCCTTATAATAAGGGATTGAAATTGCCGTTGAATCCTCAGTATAAATAGGTCCGAACAAACGAAACAAATCAAAATGCAACAAGGCCCTCAATGCCAATGCTTCACCTTTAATCAAATTATAATACTCTCCTGCAAGCACATCACTATGAAGCTCTATATTTTTCAAAATAAGATTAGTATTAGCAATCAACTTATAGGCTGTGCCCCAAATACTTGTAGTCTTACCTCTTCCTGCAGAACCATTATACGAGAACTCCATCAACTCTTTATTGCTCTTATTTTCATCTCCAATAGCATATCGCTGAGCTAAAATTTCTATAAATTCACATGACAGATTCTTACCATACAAATCAGAACTATTTAATTCTATATAGACACCATTCAGCGTTTTCTTAAAACCCACCAAGCTAGAGAAATTATTATCTTCAGAAATTCTATCACTCGGCTTTACATCCAGCCAATTTGAACAGGAAAAACCAACTCCTCCCCAAAGGCATATAAAAATTATCAAATACTTTTTCATACATCATCCAGTTTAGAAATTAATAGAAACGGACATCGAAACACTCCGTGCAAACGGATAACTTATACCTCGTTCATCTTTAATCGTAGAAAAACGACAAATATCATTCATATAAGCACTTACCGTCAATCCGGAAAATCGGACATGCTCCATCCACCTTTGTGGAAACTCGTAAGCCAAACGTGCTGATTCTATAGCTATATAATTGTTATCTTGCACAAAACGCGAAGATATTGGTGTTATCTCAGTGCGAGAAATACCTTTAAACTTTGTTTTATCGCCAGGCTTTTGCCAACGATCGTACAAAGCTCGTCTATCCTGATTCTGCGACAAACCGGCAACTGAAATATTCTCTACTTTTTCATATAAAGTACTATTAAATCTCTGACCGCCTAAACTATAACGAATATGCAAGTTCAGAGAAAAACCTTTCCAATATAACGAATTACTCCAAACACCTTCTACATCAGGATTTGTATTACCCACAACGACTTCATTATCGTAGCTATGTTGAAATGTAGGTTTTCCATCCTTTGTCAAGAATATTTCCTTACCTGTTGCAGGATCTATACCTGCCGAACGCACCGCCCACAACGCTGTTGGACTACCTCCATCATAATATCGAGTCAAGTTCTTTGACAAATTTTCCTTGTTATACTGGTTTAATTTTCTACCAATCTTATCATAATACGTTTTAACACTTCTGAAAGAAAGACTCATCGTCCAATTAATACGTTCTTGAGGACGGTAGATAATAGCATATCTGACAGTTCCACTGACACCTTTATTTACTTGTTTACCGATATTACTAAGACGAGATAACATCCCGACAGATAAAGGAATTCCTATCGAAGCCAATAATGGGTCGGTGTTCTTATGAAAATAATCGAAATTAATATGGAAACGATTCCACATACTCAAATCAAAGCCCACATTAATATCTGTTGTCTTCTGCCATTGTAAATCCGGATCTCCGAATGTACTAACCAACAAACCTGTCCCAAAATTATTCTGCAGCCAATTATTATATTGATAGGTTGTAATCGTATTATACGAACCAAAGTTTTGATTACCGGGATTACCGACAGAAGTACGAATTTTCAACACATCAAGAATATCGGTATTATCCTTGATAAAATTCTCATTATGAACATTCCAAGCAACCCCTACAGCCCATGTCGTCGTAAACTTTTTATTAGAACCAAACACAGAAGTTCCATCCATTCTAGCATTGGCATCCAACAAATATTTATTCTTATAGGAATAGCCACCGTTAAAATAGAAATTTGCAGAGCGGTTCTTTGAATCACCATAAGAAGGTTTGCCATTATCCGGATATTTATTAGAGAAGCCTGGAGTTGTATAATTTCCCTCTGGAAAACCTACTGCCGAAAAACCTTTGGAAATACTCTTCCTTTCGCTTATCGACATTCCCAATACTGCATTGATTTGATGAGCATCATTGAAAATCTGTCCATATGTCAGGGTCAAATCCCCATCATAAGAAAAATCATCTCTTCTCACATCATTATACGAACCCTTCTTCAATAATTCCACTTGGTCAAACTCCGTTGCCTCAGGAGACGTAAATCTTTCGGAATCGGAAGTTTGTTTTGCAACTCCAAAACGACCTCTTATGTATAGAAAATCAAATGGACGGTATTCCAAATTAAAATTATTGCGAACTCCAAACATTTTGCTTTTATCATAGCTGCTTAATGCGGCATTCCATAATGGATTACCAACAATCTCTGAAGCATCCGTTGCACTGAATTCATTATCTTTATACTCCAACCACTTTTCTACTATACCATCAACCGTTCTTTTAGGATAATACGGATTTGCATGAGCATATTCAGAAAAAGGTACAACAGGATTAGTATATTTCGTAACATCCACACTTATTTTATTAGAGAACGTTAATTTCCCAACGCGATACAATAAGTCAAGATTCCCACTAAAAATATCACGAATAGAAGATTTCATCACGCCTTGTATTTTAGTATAGCTACCACCAAATCCATAACGAAACTGCTCGCTTCCCCCTTCCACATAAAGATTATGCCTCTGATTAAAGCCTATCCGAATCGGTTCTGAAAGCCAATAGGTATCAACACCTCTCAACACATTGCTTAATAATTTATTATAACGGACCTCTTTTAACTCCTGATAATCTGCAATATTCGATTTAAAGTTACCAGCCAGACGTTCAAACTCCAATTTTTCAGCAGCATTCATCAAATTATAATCAGTTAAATCTGCAAAAGAGATTTCGTAATTACCGTTATATGATAAACGTAGCCTACCCCCTTGAGGAACTTTTGTTTCAACCACTACCACTCCGTTCGCAGCTTTAGCACCATAAATAGCAGTTGATGCAGCATCCTTCAAAATAGTAACAGATGCTATTCTGTCCATACTCAAATCCATAATTGTCTGCAAACTAGTTTCGAAACCATCCAAAATAAACAGAGGTTGATTAGGATCTTCTCCAAACTGTTCCTTCAAACCAACAATGCTACTCTTTCCACGAATTTCCAAATCGGGTAATTTATTTGGGTCTGACCCAAATTCATTGTTTTCTAACACAGCAAAAGTAGGGTCCAATACTTTCAAACTCTGAATCAAATTCTGATTTCCTACACTCTTCAATTCTTCCGCCTTATATGTCTGAGAAGAACCGGTAAAACTTTCTTTTTTTCGAGTATATACACCAGTAACAACGACTTCATCAATATTCGAAGATTCAGTTTTCAACAAAACATCCAAATACTCCCGCTTGCCCACAGTCACCTCTACAGTCTCATAGCCAACAAATGAAATCTCCAAAGCAATAAAATTATCAACAACTGTCAACTCAAATTTACCTTCCATATTAGTGGCTGTTCCCAACGAAGTTCCTTTAATCTTAATAGTTGCACCAGGCAATGGATCTCCGGTAGCTTTATCTCTCACTACTCCTTTGATGGTTCTCTCCACTAATTGTTGTTGTTTTAATTTCTCTGCCTTCTTGATAACAATGTGATTGTTCACGAAGTTATAAGTAAACCCCGTTCCTTTCAAGCAATAATCTAAAATCTTGCTTACCTCTTCATTCGTAAAATTCACTTCCACATTTCTCATCTTCTCAACATCGTCGGAACTATATACAAACGCCAAGTCTGTAAGTTTTTCTATTTCAATAAAAAGTTGCTTGACACTGACAACTCCCAATTTCAAACTCACCCGCGTCTGTTGAGAAAAACCATTCGCTTGAATTTGCAAGCAAAGTAACATAAAAATCAATGAGATTTTGGCGGCAAGACAAAATCGACCTTTTAGTTTCCTTTCCATAAATCATTGGTTTAGTTAGTTAATAATTAAGTAAGTAGTTTACTACAGCTATCGTTCCCTATTCCTCTACAAAATCCACATACCCTGTAGTTTTTAGTATTTCAAAAATATGTTAGAACGTCATAACACGATAAACAAAAAATCCAACCAATACACTTTGCCACACCAAAGATTACTATCATCTAAATATAAGACAAGCAATAACGCCAAACTACTTACATCTTTCCCGAAAAAAATCGATTTTAACATTTAAGATTAGCGTAAGCAACCGGTGAATACCGTATTGATTTGACAGAGAATATTACTATTAGGTCCGACTAGTTCCAACTTGTATAAAGTTGGCTCAAAGTCACACCTGTTGTGTCCATAACGGTTCGCTCTCCCATTCATTTGGAAATCCAAGAGCTGCCAAATCTATCTCTGGATAATTGGGAAATAGCGTGTGCATCTTTTTCAACATATCATTGTTGGGTGATATGATGTCAAGGAAATACTTGATGATGCAGATTGTGAAATACACTCTTTGAGGGTTTGTCGGCAGGATAGTCCAAGGATTGGCAATTCTTCTTGGAGAAACAGGCATGATGGAACTTACCTTGTTCCACACCCTTGAATGGTGGCAACATGCATTTCTCAACAAGGTCAAAGATGTTATCCAAGATTCCAACACGATGGGTTGCAAACCGAAATAATGAGAGATGCGCTTGCGTATCTTGTCTGCTTTCAGATTACGGTAAACCATATTCACATTGCCC
>CAKVCR010000096.1 GCA_934725835.1 uncultured Odoribacter sp. | reverse complement strand
AGGATTGTAAATTGCTGGATTTGTATAATTTGATGTCGGATTCCATTCGAGAAGCAACGCTGAAGGCCGAAGTTGCAAAAAGCGAAACTGACAATAAGCTGCAAATGCTGACACTATGGTAAGGTTGTATGATATTAAATTATTGATATATGGGCTTTTTTAAAGACGATTTAAAGAAAGTAAGAGCGTTTATTTTTGATGTTGACGGAGTTTTGTCGAGACAGTCTCAAAGTCTGACTCCGGAAGGAGAATTGATGCGTACTTCTTGTACAAAGGACGGATACGCTATTATGTACAGTATTCGCAAAGGGTATATTGTAGCGGTTATTTCTGGCGGAGGCGCACCCGGGGTTAGGGAACGTATGGAAAAGTTAGGTTTGAACCCCGAAGATATTTATTTGAGAGTGCCCAATAAAATAGAGGCACTGGAAGAGATAATGCAACGCTACTCTCTGACTGAGGAGGAGATTATGTATATGGGTGACGATATTCCGGATTATAATGTGATGACCCGTGTGGGCTTGCCGGTATGTCCGCTGGATGCCTGTGAGGAAATTAAGGGTATTGCCAGATATATATCTGATACGATAGGAGGAGAGGGGTGTGTGCGGGATGTGATGGCGCAGGTGTTGAAGGCTCGAGGTGATTGGATGGATACGAGATGCTATGTAAAAAGTATGTAAACATTAAGTATTCATTATGGTTGAGCTCCTTCGATTGATACGAGTCAGAACGCTTGCATTTGCTGCAGTGACGATGTATGCCATGCGACTTCTGGTGATTCGGCCGGTCCTTGAATTAAACGGGTGTAAGCTTCAAATGGACGATTTTTCCTTTGTCTTACTGGTGGTGGCTATCTGTTGTCTGATTTCTGCAGCATACGTTATCAACGATTATTTTGATATGAAATCCGACCGTATCTCCGGTGTACGAAATATTGTTATCGGGAAAAGTATCAGCCGCCAGTCTGCAATTGTTCTGCATTCGGTTCTGAATGCCATTGCTGTGGGAATAGGTATTGTGCTCGGATTTATTTTAGGAGAATGGAAGTTGGGCTTTGCGCTTCTGGTGGTATCCGGATTACTATGGTTCTATTCTTTCAGATTTAAGCGATTCTTCCTGCTTAGCAATATTATGGTGGGACTCTTGTCTGCAATGATTCCGATGAGTGTGGTTGCCTATGAAGAGCCATTGTTGGTGAAGATGAATGCCATAATCTGCCAGGAAACCGGATTGAATTTTTTTATTTTGTGGCGGGTAACCGGTTTTGCATGGTTTGTTTTTCTGAATACTTTGATGTACGAGATTAATAAGGATATTTTTTCTGTCGAAGGAGACAAAAATAATGGATTCAATACGATTCCGGTAAAGGCCGGTGGCAAGATTGCACGTTTCATTATTACGTTATTGATTGTCGTAGCGATTGTTTCGTTAGGAATCGCTTTAAAACTAGAATATAAAGGCTTTAATTCATTGTTGATTTATGGAATTGTTGCGATTCTTTTGCCTTACATTTTGTATGCCTGGGCTGTGAATTTTAAGTCGGAAAATCGTGCATTGCAATTGAATTTGATTCGCTTTTTGGCAATAGCCTGTATAGGCGCCAGTATATTTTTATCTTATACCTTTTGATTTTGTTTGTAACAATGAATGCAGTCAACCAATATAAATTAATCTTGGCATCCGGTTCGCCCAGACGTCATCAATTAATGAAAGATGCAGGTTTTTCATTTGATGTGCGCTTGAAACCGACAGAAGAGGTTTGGCAGTCAGATTTGGCAGTTGAAAAGGTGCCGGAATATTTAGCAGCACTGAAAGCTGACGCTTTTAAAGACGAATTGCAATCGGATGAGTTGTTAATTACAGCGGATACTGTGGTGTGTTTGGGGAATAGGATTCTCGGTAAACCGAAGAGTCGAGAGGAGGCCGTCCATATGCTTCAAGAATTATCAGGACGCAGACATACGGTAATCACCGGAGTGTGTTTGACTACCAAGAATTGCAGGAAATCTTTTTCGTCTTTGACTGACGTTTATTTTAAAGAGCTATCGGAAGAGGAAATCGTCTATTATATTGATAATTTCAAGCCTTTCGATAAAGCCGGAGCATATGGTATTCAGGAATGGATAGGTTATATCGGAATCCGGCGTATCGAGGGTTCTTTTTATAATGTAATGGGACTCCCAGTGCAACAATTGTATGAACAGTTGAGTAATTTTTAATATTAAATATAGTTTCATGAAAAAAAAATCAATCATTATTTTCATGGCCCTGCTCACTGCATGGGTAGGTTGCCGGGCAGACGAAGGAATGTGGATTCCTATGCTGCTAAAAAAGTATAATATTGAAGATATGCAGAAGCAAGGCTTTAAATTGACGGCTGAGGATATCTACAATATTAATCAAGCATCTTTAAAGGATGCGGTAATAGGTTTAGGACAAGAGGGGCGTCCTTTTTCACATTTTTGTACCGGTGAATTAATCAGTAATGAAGGTTTGATGGTGACTAATCACCATTGTGCTTTTGATATGATACAGTCTCACAGTAGTTTGGAACACAACTATCTCCGTGATGGTTTTTGGGCTAAAAACAAAAAGGAAGAATTGGCAAATCCTGGAGTTACAGCTTCTATCCTTGTTAGAATAGAGGATGTAACAGAGCAAATTAAATCACAGTTGAAAGCAGGAATGACCGAATCAGAGCAGGAGCAAAAAATTAAAGAAGTGTGTCGTGAATTGGAAAAGAAGGCTGTAGAGGGAACCAATCTGCAGGCTAATATCAAACCATATTTTAACGGCAACCAGTATTTTATGTCTGTATTCAAAATTTATAAGGATGTGCGTTTGGTTGGTGCACCGCCATCAGCAATCGGTAAATTCGGTGGAGATACAGACAACTGGATGTGGCCACGGCATACAGGTGATTTCTCTGTGCTTCGTATTTATGCCGGTAAGGATAATGAACCAGCTGCTTATTCTCCGGACAATAAGCCTTATACTCCGGCTTCGTTCTTTAAAATTTCTACCAAGGGATTGAATGAAGGAGATTTTACAATGGTATTTGGTTATCCAGGAACTACGAATGAATATTTGACTTCATATGCGATAGAACAAACGCAGGATGTTGAAAATCCTCATAAAATTGCCATTCGCACCGCGAAACTGAACATTATAAATGCTGCAATGGAATCGGATGAATTGTTGCGTATCAAATATGCAGCTAAAGCAGCGAGTGTTGCAAATGCCTGGAAAAAATGGCAGGGAGAGACCAAAGGTCTGAAACGCTTTAATACAGTTGAGACTAAACGCCAGGAAGAAGACAAGTTCCGTCAATGGGCTGCAGATAAAAAAGAGTATAGTACGTTGTTGGATACTTACAAAAAACTATATGATAAGCGGAAAGATTTGGTGTTGGCTGTATCTTATTTGAATGAGGCAGGTAAACGAGGTGCTGAAATTGTCGGTTTGAGTGCTACTGTGTACAATACAGTAACAAAAAAAGATTTTGCTGAGAATGAAAAGCACTATAAAGAAATTATGAAGGAATACATAAAAGGGTATTTTAAAAATTATGATGCTGCAACAGACCAAAAGATTTTAGCAGAGATGCTGCGCCTGTACAATAAGAGTCTTGCAGCAGAATGGATTCCTGTAGAAGTTCAAACAGCTGCTGGAAAGAAAGGGGTGGAGGTGTATGTTGCCAATGTTTTTGCAAAATCTATTTTTACAAATGAAGAACAGTTAATAGCTTTCATTGATAACAGCAATGCTGAGTCGTATAAGAAGTTAGCAAAAGATCCTGCATATCGTCTGTATAATTCTATTGACCAACTATATGTGACTAAAATAGCACCGGAATTATCTGCTATCGAAAAGCAATTGAAAAGCATGAATAAAATATGGTTGGCAGCACAAATGGAGATGCAACCGAATAAAGTGTTCTATGCAGATGCCAATTCAACTTTGAGAGTGGCTTACGGTAAAGTTCAGGGATATGCACCATGTGATGCTGTTTATTATAAGCACTATACTACTTTAAGTGGTATAATGGAAAAGGATAATCCTAATATTTATGATTACAATGTGCCGGAGCGCTTGCGTGAGATTTATCGCCAGCGTGATTTTGGTCCCTATACTCAAGACGGAGAAATACCTGTTTGTTTTGTTGCAACCAATCATACCACCGGTGGTAATTCTGGTAGTCCGGTATTGGATGCTGAAGGGCATTTAATCGGCTTAAATTTTGACCGTGCATGGGATGGTGTGATGTCAGATATTCAATATAATACAGAAATTTGCCGCAATATTTCTGTAGATATCAGATATGTCCTTTTTATTATTGACAAGTTGGCCGGAGCTCGTCATTTAATAGATGAAATGATAATCGTAAAATAATACAGTTTGTATATAAACAATAAAAGCTGCCTCAAAAGGCAGCTTTTATTGTTTATATCAACAGAATTATTTGATACGTTTTTCGATAACATTCCAGTTTACAAGTTTCCAAAAGTTTTCAATGTATTTGGGGCGTGCATTTTGAGTATCCAAATAATAGGCATGTTCCCATACATCCATCGTCAAAATCGGATATTTACCTTCTTGAAGAGGTGTCCCTGCATTAGGCATAGCTACTATTTCTAGTTTTTCTCCATCCTGTATGAGCCAGACCCATCCGGAGCCGAATAGAGTGATTCCTGCCTGAGTAAACTTTTCTTTGAAGATTTCATACGTCCCGAAATTATTATTGATAAGCTGAAGCATTTTCGCTTGTGGGAGTTCGTTACCCGGTGTATGTAATGCTTCAAAATAGAAATAATGATTGAATACTTGTGCAGCATTATTGAATAAACCGCCGGTAGCTTTTTGAATGATTTCATGTAATGGTAATTTTTCAAATTCTGTGCCGGCTTTTAGTTTATTTGTGTTGTCAATATAGGCAACTAGGTGCTTGCCGTAGTGATATTGCAAGGTCTTCGCACTAATTAGTGGCTCCAAGGCATCTTCTTTGTATGGGAGAGCCACTAATTCAAATTTATTGTCTTTGTTCAGTTGGTTGACCGCTTCGCATGATAGCAGTCCACAGTTGCAATTTATTGTCTTCATAATATATGATTTTAGTGTTTTAACAAATATACGAAAATTATTTCGAATAGTTTGCGTCAAACTATATTATTTCAACATCATCACAAAGCCTATCTCCAGTCGTTGAGTTTTTTGTAGAATTTCGTCAAGTTGTTTTTGAATGGCTTGTTTTGCCATTGCTTCCATTCCTTCCGGTGCATGGCTGAAATCTATACCCATTGCTTTTATAATCATAGAAGCGATAGAATCACCCATGATAGAGTAGATAACTTGTATATATACCTTTTCGAAATACATTGTCAATTGGTTGTCTTGGATTTGATATTTAAAACTGATAGGAGGTATCTCGTTTACAGGAAATTTTGTGTCGAACATCATACTTCCCATATCCATAGTTAATTGCAAATAGTTTTCGTCACACATATATTGTGCTTGTAGTTGGAGCATTTCTTGTTGCCTGTTTTGTATGTCAACAGATAAAGTGTGGCAGTCTTTGAAATTAATGCCTTTAAAGTATGTTCCCATTTTTTCTTGTGCAATAGCCATAAACATACCTTTTAATTGATTGACTCCCATCTTAATAGGTTTCTGCGTTATTTGAAATGCAATAGTATCTGAGGCATACTCAAATTCAAAATGTGGTTTTTGATAAGACCAATGTGTACCGGCAAAGTTTTCTGCTGGTTCATTTTCCTCACTGCAGGATATGTTTGAAATCCCTAATGCTATAATAAATAAAATACTGATAATCTGCTTCATGTAATTTGTATATTAAATTAAATATTAAATGTAATGGAAGCTCCGAAACGAGCAGGAGCACCCGATTGTCCCATATCTTTGTACTGAGGAAGTTTATTACCAACCGGATTGTTCAACATATAAGAAAAAAAAGCCTTATCCAGAATATTTTTTCCCCATACTTTAAATTCCCAATGTTTGGCAGAAATTCCAAAGTCGAGATTCCATAAAAAATAGGGTTTCTGTTTCAAAAGGTTGGCTTCGTCAAAATATTGAGTCCCAAATCCATTAACATTTGTAGAGGCTGCAAATGTTTGGAACCAAGATGCATTTACTTTTTTATGATACCGTAGGCCTGTATTTCCCGTAAACTCGGGAGCCATGACTATTCTGTTACCTTCATGGGATTTGTCTGCATTGCGATAATATTTTGCATGTGTGTACCCCATGGACAAGAAGTATGTTAAACGAGGAAGAAATTCCCAATGTAAGTCAACTTCGCAACCTACACTGTGTGCGTCTCCGGCATTTTTAAGTGCCGGCCCCATCATGCCCATGACAAATATTTGCTGGTCTCTCCAATCAATAAAGAATACTGCTGCATTTAAATTGAACTTTTGATTTAAATTGAAATATTTCATTCCGATTTCATAGTTCCAAAGCTCTTCTTTATCATATTGCAATTGTACCAATTGACTACTCATGTCGTTTGATATAATATTATATCCTCCGGCCTTGTATCCTTTGGAAATACTGAGATAAAGAGATAGCCGAGAATTCCATTGCTGTAAAAGAGAGAATTTAGGTAGCCACGCATTAAAATTACGTTTTTTATTTGATTGGTGATAGCTACTATATTTATCATTTCCACTGAATCGGAGGCTATCTCGATAATCCAGTTTTGTCTTTTCGTAATCATAACGCAATCCTGCCGTGAAAGTCATACCAGGCCATATGTCCCGAATTGCAACTTGTCCGTATCCTGCAATTCCCCACGTCACATTGTTATTATAATATTTTGAATGGTCCAATTTCATTGGCAATAAATAGAAACGGTCGACACCAAAATTGGCAATGTAATTATTGGTGAGATCTTTGTAAAATCCAAAAGTTCCGATAGTCCATTCAATACGCTGTTTTTGAGATGATTGTAGTGTAAGTTCTTGAGTAAATAAATGTTGGTGTGATTTTTTTTGATTGTCAAACACATCCAAGTAGGTGAAATCTGCATCAAGTAACTGTTTGTCATCACTATAAGCATATGAACTAATCGTTGTGAAATTAATCTGTTCCCATCGTTTATTTAGATTCACGTGAGCTGAGGTTAAATCTCTACGATAAGATGAAGGTGTATTGTAGTTAACAATATATCTTTCACTACGTAAAGAATCGGCTGCTGCATATGCATAACCACCATCAAATGAATGACAATGTTCAACGCCCAGTCTTACATCCCAATTTTGAGAAGTCAGCATACGACCTTGATATCTAATATGGTATGAATCAGATGGATTTGATTTTTCATTGTTTTCGTATTTGTTTTTGAAATATCCCTTGGATTTATTGTAAGAGAAGGATAGCCGGCTGTAAAAATTCTTTATAGGCAAATTTAAAATTGCTCTATAACTTTGTGAAGAATAACTGGAATAACCAATGCCAGCTTGTAATGCAAATTTATTGTGAGGAGTGTTAGTGTTGATGTTGATAAGTCCATTAATACTGTTGCGCCCATAAAGTGTGGTTTGGGGACCTCGTAAAACTTCAATTTGTTTAATGTCGTAGAGTTCAAAAATAAACGCACTTTTATCAAAAACAGGTACACCATCGACATATAAACCTACAGAAGGTATGCCGGATATAGTACCGATTCCTCTGACATATAATGGTGCTGATAACTTTAATCCTCCTTCCTGCATGTAAAAATTAGGAACAATACCTGAAATATTTCGCAGGTCTAAGTTATTATCTCCGGTGATAATTCCAGGAGTGACTACAGTCAAGGCTGTGGGAATATTACTGGGATTTAATTGGCGCTTTTCTGCAGTAACGACAACTTCTTGAAGTTCTCGTACCATATTATAAGTAGAGTCTTTGTCCATTAAAGCAGAACGCTGAGCTGATACACTATATACCAATAGTGTACATATTATACAAAAGATAATGTGCATATAATTATTCAAAAGATTAAAAAATAAAAAACAAGTGCCTATCTATGGCTATAATGAGAGCATAAAGTAGCTAGGAGGAGCTCGTAAGCACTGTCGTTGTACAATGGGAGTGATATATATATATGTTAAATAGGGGATAGTATCATCACTCTTAACGCAAGAAAAGACTATTCGTTCTTGTTTTGATTGTTGCTTGTTTTCTGCCTGAAACAGGTATATATGTTTATCAGAAAATTTATTAAAGGACTTGTATGCAACGACCTCCGTAAGTGCAGTATTGACTTCCGGACTACCTGCAATGCCTCTGCAATAGCAACACACTATAACAAAAGCAGGAATCAGCAGGTAAATAAACAAGTTTGCTGAAGCTCCTAAGAAAAACATATCGCAAAGCTATAAATTAATTAACAAAAACAAACTGCTTTTATGGGATAAATTCTTTGGAAATAATTTGGTTGTTATAAAAAAACAGTCTACATTTGTAATCGATAAATATTTGTAATTATTACAATATTAAAATGAGTATGAATATAGCGACACAAAAATACTTACAACAATACGGCATAAAGCCTTCAATCCAGAGAATGGCCATTATGGAGTACCTTATGACGCATCGTATTCATCCTACAGTTGATGATATTTATAATGCCTTATATCTATCCATTCCAACATTGTCTAAAACAACCGTCTATAATACATTAAAAATATTTGTAGAACAAAAGGCTGTCAATGCTTTAGTGATTGATGAAAAGAATGTGCGGTATGATATTGATACATCCTGTCATGCACATTTCCAGTGCTGTGAATGTAATAAGGTTTTTGATATCACTATAGAAAATCATGAATTGCTACAGGTGAGAAATTTGGGTGATATGATGGTAACAGAAAGCCATCTGTATTATAAGGGATATTGTAAAGATTGCAAAAATAAAATGTTAGGGGTAAACCCGAGAAATATTATTAATCAATAAAACAGTTTGTTATGAAAAAATTTATTTGTACAGTATGCGGTTATGTTTATGAAGGCGAAGAAGCTCCAGAATTCTGTCCTCAGTGCAAAGTACCAAGAAGCAAATTCAAAGAATTAGTTGAAAATGAAGGAGCTCTTACTTTTGTAGATGAACATGTAGTCGGTGTTGCAAAAGGTGTTGATGCAGAAGTTTTGGAAGGTTTGCAGGCACATTTTAATGGTGAATGCACAGAGGTTGGAATGTATTTGGCCATGAGCCGTCAAGCAGACCGAGAAGGATATCCTGAAGTAGCAGAGGCATTCAAACGATATGCATGGGAAGAAGCAGAACATGCAGCCAAGTTTGCAGAATTGCTAGGGGAGTGTGTTTGGGATACCAAGACTAACTTGAAAAAGAGAATGGAAGCAGAGGCTGGTGCTTGTGAGGATAAAAAACGTATCGCTACTTTAGCTAAAAAATTAAATT
>CAKVCR010000095.1 GCA_934725835.1 uncultured Odoribacter sp. | reverse complement strand
ATTTGAAATAGATTTATCTGTTTCTTTAGATTAATAAAGATTTCAAAGAATCCCCTTCTGCCAGGAATATGAATACGAGCAAAAACCTGGCAGAGGATTGTAAATAAAAAAGATAATAACCATGAAAACAACAATGTTAATATTCGTATTTTTATTGGGCATAACCGATCTTTTTGCCCAGACGCTAATTGTAGTTGTGTCCGTTGTCCCAGGTGTCAGCATAAATTGTGGGAATGCACTTGTTACGAATACCCGGATCCCGCTCCTAATCCGGGAGGAGGCGGTGGTGGAAGTGGTGGTGGAGAAACAAGTCCCGATACAGGAGAAGGAACGATTTTACCGGATATTGATTTGACAAATCAGGACCATTTTGTTGGATATGATGTATCAGGGAATTGTATGGCAGTCAATAATGGCTAATCGTCCTATTATTGTTGGGGTGAATCATACTTTGAATAAAGGTTATAACGAAGGTACAACAGATCATTGGATTGTTATTGTGGGTAGAGGTTATGACACAACACAACAACAGTATTATTATACCTATATGGATACTGGACGTTATGTTGCTTCTGATGGGTGTAATATGACAAACAATCGGCTTTATTATGACTCAAAGAATTATGTTTTTCAAGATGCAAAGGCCGGGACAAACAATAATAAAAAATATGATGTGACTCAAGTTCGTCCTAATGATGGAAAAAATCTGAGTGAAACGATAAACCAACCGACAAAATATTAAAAATAATTAATTAAAATAGTTATGAAACGAAATTGTATTATGTTTATTCTTATGATTCTTGGTTATCAGGCTTTTCCTGATAATGTAAAAGAAATATTAGCCAGAGTGCCATATTCGCAGCTTCCTTTTGCCTGTACAAAAGAAGCTCCTTATCCCGATCTTGCGATTGGATATCCTTTTGATATGAATACTGGTTTTTCTTTGGATTGTTATAATGATTTAGGATTGACTCAAATGTATACTGATCCTAATATGAATTGTGTTGTGTTTAGAAAGTTTAATCCTCAAAAAGGAAATTTTGATCTTATAGCTCTTGATATAGAGGTTTCTGAGTGGGGTAAGAAAATATTAGCAACCTATCATGAAGGAGAATTGGTAGATTATATTGAAGGTGAGGTATATTGGTATTCAGATGGTATGATACTAATAAAACAATGGCAAATCAATCCTGAACATAAAGTTATAGTGACTTTGCTTAAAGTAGAAAGTGCTGTACCAGTATCCGCTTTCAGTAAATTTAATAGTGTTAAGGCACAACGAATAGACACTTACTATGAGATAACTGCTGACGGAAAATTTCGGGAAGAAAAACAAGTAAAATATCGTCCCAAAACCTATACAAGAAGTTATCTTACTGATAAAACCCAAAACCTATGGGAAGGTAATGAAATTCTGATGGAATGAAATTAGAATTAAGTTAAGTCAAAAGTGCCGGAAGAGTAAAATCTTTTGGCACTTTCTTTTTTGAGACCTCCGGGATTATTGAAATGCTAACTCATCTATGGAGAAAGACAAGCTACGGTCTGTCTCTGTGAAACTTTCCTTATTTTTTTTGAGTATATAGTTGTTAGTTGTTATTTATATAAATATTTGTAGGGGTAAATTTTTATCTCTATATTTGTTATAGCAATATCATTGTTAAACAATGCACATATTTAATTTAAATAAGGCGGTTAGTTATAACACTATGGAGACGTTTCGAAAAGTATGTCAAACAGAAGAGGAGCTTAAAACCATATTTGTATCGTCCTGTATTGAATCGGCTGCTAAATCGGCTGGTTGTTCAGTTTCGGAAATGTACAAACGGATGAAGCGTGTGGAAATGATTGAAAAATATATTTGGGAGTTTTATGATGTGTTGCATACCCAAAGCCGGAAGTTTGTTACTGAAGATGTGTTGACTACATTAAAAATATGGGAGGAAAAAGCTGGATTGGTTGAATCTAAATAGTACAGATATATGAAAGTTTATCATGGTTCTACTGCATGTGTGAGACAACCTTTAGCTTTGGCAGGAAGGGATAATTTGGATTTCGGTAAGGGATTTTATGTGACTGATATAAAAGAGCAGGCTGAAAGATGGGCCTTACGTTTAAGTGCACAGCGGCAAATGTCTGCAGTGCTTAATGAATATGAATTAAACTTAGATGTTATTAGGCAGGAGTTCAGATATTTGAAATTTGAAGCATATGATATTCGTTGGTTGGAATTTATAGTGAAGAGCCGTGAAGGCATGATGCCTTGGTCTGATTATGATTTGGTGGAAGGAGGAGTGGCGGATGATAGGGTGATTGATACAGTTGAAGCTTATATAAATGGTATGATGACTGTGGAAATGGCTTTGGGGCGTTTGGCTATGCATCAGCCTAATAATCAGTTCTGTTTATTAAATCAAGATTTAATAGATAGTCATTTACATTTTATCTCTTCTAATGTATTATAAGGTAGTTGTGTTATGTTGAGTGACCTTTTAATGTGGAACAAAATTGGACGTATTGCTATGCGATTGTCCGAACGGTTAGGAATATCTCCTATAAGAGCTTTGGATGTGTTTTATACTTCTGGAGTTTGTGAGAGGATGCATAACTCTGATGAAGAGCTATATACTTTTAGCGATGCATATATTGTTGACGAGATTATACTCGAATTACAAAGTCAATGACATGGGAAATTACAGTTGATTATTGAAATGCTAACTCATCTATGGAGAAAGACAAGCTACGGTCTGTCTCTGTGAAGCAATTTTCGAATATCAATAGGTTGTCAGGTGGCGACATGATGATGGCTGTTTTTCTTCCCGGTAAGATATAGTGGTCGTCCTTTCCGGTGATTTGGAAAGGAATGTCAGACCGATTTGTCACTGCAATACACGAATTTTTGATGTGTTTTATTTTCAGACAGGATTTTACCAATGGAGATAAAATTTCTTCTTGTCCTGCCAGGTATCCATCAAATAGAGCAACAGTCCGCCCGGCGAACAGGGCTTCGCGTATACCTGCGAGGCTTTTCTCTTTTGAGAACACCAGTGTGACGGGGCGTAAATGATTTCTGTAAACGCCCAAGGTGGTGCAATGGACATCCGAGCCGGCGATGAATGCTTTTTTGAAGGAGGTGCACCAATGGATGGCTTGCGGATAGAAATCCTTGTAATTCATGATTTCTATGCCGTTGATGATGCCTTCGGCAAGCAGCTGCTCGTGGATGGGATATAGTGTGACACGATTGTCCGGCCAACCGGGATGATTCCACACAATGAATGCTCCCTGTTTCCGTGCTTCGGCTATGGAATCCAGAGGGCTTTTATTTTCCAGCAGATTGGCATCCTGTAGGAATAGGGCATTCAGATGACCCAGTGGTTTGTCTCGAGTTATCTCTGCTCCGGGGATGACCATGAAATCTATATCGTCTGCGGCTCTTTTGGCAATTTTATAGGATTCGTTCAGGTCGCCATTCAGCATTTCTTTGTTTATCCGATGCTCTATGTGGTCTGTAATTGCTACAGCATCCAAACCGTCCTGCCAGGCTTCGTAGATGCGTCCATCGGGCCATACAAGTCCATCGGAAAAAACGGTGTGTGTATGGAAGTCGCACTTCATAACTTGGAAGTCGCCAAATCCGGGTATGTTGATTTCATTCCTTATGAATAAATGATTCAAATGTGTGAGTTCGTACACATCTCCTTTTCTGTTCAGTTTATTTGCCACGATACTTCTTTGTTTGTTGTATGCAAAGATAAAACAGACGATCTGAAAATCAATACTTTTATATAAAATAGATTCATCAAGAAAATTTCAAGAAATGAACCAAAGATTATCTTTAGGATACACGCTCTTTAGAACTTTTATTCTCCGCAAAGGTAGGCTTTCCTATCAACTCATAGGCATATGAAAAGGTAAATATGCCTACCTAAATTTAAGAACGATTGGAATATCATCCTGTTTTTTTATTGCATTATATTTTATACCTTTGTAGACGAATATCAACCGGATTAAACATGGATAAACCAAAGAACCGAATAAAAGAGGTGCTTGAAGAAAAAGGCATCTAAATATCAGAATCTGATGGCTATAATTATAAATCCGTATTAGGAGATAAGATATTCTGGTGGATATAAAATACTATCAACAGAAAAAGAATTGTATGACTTTGTCAATCATGGCAAAAGTATTATCATGCCAATGTTAGCACGATTAAAAACTTGTAACGATGTTATTCGGTTGGGAACGAGTGGTGAAATAAATTTATTCGAAAAAGCAGAATATCATTCACTTGCAAAAATGTTTGATACAACTGAGCAGTAAATAATATACATGTATGATGGACTTTAACGAATACATACGCCAAGGCGAGCCGCAGAAGCGGGAGAAGGGTTACGCGTGGCAGACCGCAATAGGGTTGCAGGCAGTCGATGGCTTGAAGCCTTCCGACTACTTGATTGAGACCGCACGTAAAGATATTGAGGGCGAGATTACAATCGACGAAGCCGAGCAACTTATTCGTAGCTATTATCAATCGAAAATAGCACATACGCCCGAAGATGCAGAAATCCACGAAGCGGATATGGCATCAACCAATATCCGTCGACTTCTTACCGAGAAAACTTTTGCTTTTACACTTGTCGGACTGACATCAATTCATCGTCGGATTTTTGATGGAGTATTCAAATTTGCGGGACAAATCCGAGATTACAACATTACCAAAAAGGAATGGGTGCTGCGTGGTGATACGGTGTTGTATGTTTCCGCACCCGATCTCCGCAAAGCAATCGAATACGACTTGGAACAAGAACGCCAGTTCGACTATTCAAAAGTGGACAGGAATGGATTAGTGAGTCACATAGCCAAGTTCGTATCGGGATTATGGCAAATCCATCCGTTCGGCGAGGGAAATACCCGAACGACTGCTGTATTCACGATTCTCTACCTACGTTCTATGGGTTTTGACGTAACAAACGACCTGTTCGCCAATCATTCGTGGTATTTCCGTAATGCGCTGGTACGTGCCAACTACCAAAACGTGCAAAAAGGCATCATGCGTAATTCCGAATATTTGGAACGGTTCTTTCGTAATCTTCTATTGGGTGAAACGAATGAGTTGCGGAATAGGTATATGGTGGTTAATGCTCCGGAAGAACTGACTGCCAAACAAGTCAAGCAAATTGACCGTACAAGTACCGAACAACCTGCCGTACAAGTAACCGAACAAGTTCGCGCTTTGTTATTAGTTTTGTCAAACGAACAATTATCGTTAAAAGTATTGATGGAGAAAGTCGGTCTGAAACATCGTCCGACATTTTTGGAGAACTATATAAGCCCCGCTACCGAAATCGGTTTTCTCAAGGTGTTATATCCCGACAAGCCCAATCATCCGAGACAAAAATACCTGCTTACGGCAAAAGGGTTGGCTCTATATAACGAAATAAAGAAAATGCAATAGTCTTGACTCAAGAAGAAATGGATATGCTGAAAGGTAAAATTGGATATTTGCTTATAGAAACAGACGATCTGAAAATCAATACGTGATTTTATTCGTTTTTTACGGTGGTTTGTTTTAATTTTGCGACTAAATTAATTTAATAAAATAAGATGATTACAAAGAATAAATTTGTCTCTGTAAGCTACGAGTTGAGAACAGAGAAAGACGGAGAATACATCGGCATTGTTGTAGGATTCATGGTATAGTGTAGAAACTGGGGAAATCAAATGCTAGCTTATACCTCTGAGAAAAGTATTTTTGAATATTTAAACTATGCTGTTTTTCAATAAATTACACTCTCTTTATAATTTTCCCACTGAAAATAAATTGAAATTTTGGCAAGGGATTTGCGTTGAGTATTTCCCAGTAGGCTTTCTGCTGTTTTTCTGTCCGGTTCTTTGGCCAGTCGATGTCTATTTAATAGGATCGACTGCGAGGTTCGGTGGTTTTATAGTTATTGCTTTATGGGTGGGAATGAAGATTTTCAGAAACCGGCAATTCAGATTAAATGAATTGGATTTGATATTCAGCTTATTCGTTCTCTATTACGGAAGTCGTATTTTGATAACTGACCGGATATTTAATCCGAATGTTCCCCTTTATACCGTTATGCTACTCCTGTTATATGTGTATGCAAGGAATATAAAGTCGGGCAGTATATTTTTTATTCTGTTGTTTTTTGCAGGTGCGCTGCAAGGAATATGGTATGTTTTACAAATCACGGATCTCCTGCCTTCCTATCATTATTTCCTGCCGGGTACAGGATGTTTTTTCAATCCCTCTATACTCGCATTGTTTTTAGTGCTTTCCTTTCTGGCAGGGATTTGTTCTTTTAAGAAAGAGTTCAGCATCGGGTGGAAAGTATGCTGGTTGCTGAATTTTATACTTTTGCTTTATGGTATACTGGCCATAAATTCCCGGGCATCCTGGATCGCTTTGGTTATGGGTATACTGTGGAAAGCAGTCCGGCAAAAATACCGGTATCTGAACAGCTTGTCGTTTATACTACTGTTTGGACTCCTGTTGATTGGAATCTATGCCGGATACCGGATGCGGCCAGATTCTGTGCAAGGCAGATTTTTAATCTGGCAGGTTATCGGAAGTAACCTGCCGGATGCATTGTGGTGGGGGCAGGGTAGTCTAGAGACTTTATATATGCCTTTACAAGCCGAATGGTTTAGGGAACATTCTGTTTCTGATTATGCAAACGTTGCCGGAAATAATGTGTATGCTTTTAACGAATTTCTCCGGATACTTTTTGAAACGGGAATTGTAGGTTTTATTCTCTTTGTTCTCTTGATTTTTACCGGATGCCGTTATTCTTTTCGCGGTAATCAAAAATCCCGTAATGCGGGTTCCGTATTTCTGGCAATCCTGGGTTTCGGTTTTTTCAGCTACCCTTTTTCGATCGGTTTGATTATAACTATCGCTGTTGCTGCTTTGGCTGTAATTGCCGGAAATGTGTCGTCTCCGATTCTTGTAAAGGGAAGATGGAAAACCGGGTACGGATTTGTTGCCGGTCTGTTCCTTTTTTTCTTACTATTTTTTATCTGTTTTGAATATAGGCAGGAGAAGAGGGCGGACAGGCTTCTGTCAGAAGCACAATCGGATGTATCGGTTCTGACCGGAACGGGAATGGAGAACTCTTACAGGTATCTGCAGGGAAATGCTGATTTTGTACTTTGTTATGGAAAGACATTATTCAATCACCGGCAATATGCGGAAGCCCTGCCGGTGTTGGAAAATGCCTGTGCTTTAAAACCATCCTCCCGGCTGGTGTGTGATTTGGGGATGTGCTATCAGCAGGTCGGCAGGAAGGTAGAAGCAGAAAAGGCTTATCTCTCCGCTTCTTTTATGACTCCGGCCTATATAGTTCCGCATTATCATTTGTTCAATCTGTACCGGACTGACGGCTCTCTCAGTCAGGCAGCCAAACAAGCCGAATATATGTTGTCTATGCAAGTGAAAGTAGTCAATACATCGGTTCTGCGGATCAGAAACCAAGCAAGAATTTTCTTACAGAATTATCAACCAAAAGAATAAGATATATGAGCAAATATTATTTTTTCTTTGTGTGCTGGAGTTGTTTCTTTATCAGCTGTATGTCCGCCTCACCATTGGAGCAGGCGTTGAGTAAAAGCGGAAAAAACAGGATGCAGCTGGAGCAGGTATTAAAACATTATTCTTTGCATCCTGCCGATTCGTTGAAATATCGGGCATCCTGCTATCTGATCGCTAACATGCCGGGGCATGGCTGGTATGAAGGAGAGGCCCTTGATGTTTATAAACAATGGATCGATTCGGTTTATTGTGGACAAAGCTTTATTTTTAAAGCGACTTTGTACGAAGCATTCTTTCAACAACCTGATGCAACGGAAGGGTTGGTGTGGTATGAAGATATCGAACAATTAGATAGTAATTTTCTGATTACCTATATCGATTCGGCTTTTAGTGCCATCCGGAAAAGACCCTGGTTAAAAAACTTGCAGTTCGGTCAATTGTGTGAGTATGTGTTGCCCTACCGGGTTGGACATGAACGTCCTCAGCAACTTTTCAGGTTGCAGGATTCGATATTCCACACCGATATTGCCGATTTACTGAACTATGACGATATTGGCAATGAAGTGGCAACAGGCCTCGGTTTGTCTCAGATTTTTAATGGCCGGATTCCCCGAGAGGCAAAAGTATTGTACCGGGGAACGTTAATCAACTATAATCTGACGGGATGTGTGGGCCAGGCTATGCTCAGAAGTTGGTTGGCCAAACTTACGCTGTGTCCGGTTGCTTTAGATCTGAACCCGGCTTTCCCGACCCGGAATGACAGACATTGTTGGTCGGTGCTGATAGATAACAGACAAATGAACAGCATACAACGGTTAGCATTTGAGGTAAATAAACAGGGGAAAATTTATCGCCAGACTTTTACCCGTAATCCAGCTCCTGACACCGGTATAAGTGAATACATTCCTCCTTTTTTCCGAAGTCCTTTCTACCGGGACGTGACTTCCTGCTATACCCGGGTGAAGGATGTCCCGGTGACACCCCTCAAACCGGTATCCGTTACCTATGGGTATTTGAGTGTATTCAATAACCTGAAATGGGAACCTGTCGCTTATACCAGACTTCGGGATGGGCAGTTTCTTTTTAAAGATGTCGGGTGTGGTATAGTATATTTGCCGTTGATTTATCCGGATGGGGATGCCGTTGCCGTTTCTTATCCTTTTCTATTGGATTTGACAGGAAAAGTGCAGATATTACAACCCGATACCACTCATCTGCTCACGTTAAAACTGAAACGGAAGTATCCTTCAAGGCTTATGTTAAGGTCTGTCAACCGACCGTTTTTGAATTCGGTGGTGGAAGCTTCCAATGATCCCTCTTTTCGCCAGAAAGACAGTATCGGCGTATTTAAATATATCTCTGAATTGCAATGGTCTGAAATAAAAATCAGTTCTTCTCAACCCTATCGCTACTGGAGAATATGTTCCCAAAGGCCGTTTTATGTAGGTGAATGTGTATTATATAACGAGAAGGGGGAGAGTATAAAACCCCTGCAAAATGTTCCGGGATTCACCGCTTGGTCGCCTGCTTTCGATGATAATCCGATTTCTTATGCCTTTTCGGATCAGAATTACATTTTACAATGGGATATGGGCAAAAAAGTTTCCTTGTCGGGTATAGAGTGTTTATTACGCAACGATGGCAATAGTGTATATCCAGGTCATTGGTATGAATTGAATTATCATGACGGCTCGGGATGGTGTTCGCTGGGAGTAAAGGAGGCTACTGAAAGGTGGGTGATATTCAGTGAAATACCGGCCAATGCCCTGTTATGGTTAAGGGATTTGACTACCGGAAAGGAAGAACGGATTTTCACTTATACGGATGGTAAGATCTGTTTTTGGTAAATGGAGTATGTTTTATTTTAAAAAAGGAGGTGCTGATGAAAGAAAAAAATGAATGAAGT
>CAKVCR010000094.1 GCA_934725835.1 uncultured Odoribacter sp. | reverse complement strand
GCGTCTTTGGCAACAATCAGGTAGGCCTCTCCGCTCAATGCAATTTCACGGGTATCGCCCACAAAACGGTCGGGATATCTCAAAGTAGTGCCCGCATTCAAAAAGATTTTAGTACCGTCCGGTAATACCAGATTATATTCTGCTCCATTAGGCACATCCAATGTATAATACTGCGGAGCTCTCTCATTCTGTTCATCCGACTTTACAATCAAAGTCCCGTCGTTGGTCCTCATTTCTCCACCTTCATTCACCACAACTTGCACATCATGCTCATCCAACAGTTTGCGTTCACCATCAGGCATTATCAATACAATTCTTTGATTGGTAATGGAAGCCATCTTATACTTCTGCTGCAAATCCTTCTTATCCATACGGCCATACAACATCGGCAGACAGATTAGCAACACAACTACTGCTGCACAAGAAGTCCAAACTACCAATCTCCGCTGTCGCTTGTTGACCTTACCATTACTATTCCGCTGCAAACGACTCTCTATCGTTTTCCACATCGTCTCCAAATCCTCTTCCCTACTTTCCAGGCACAAACCCGCACGCTTTCGTATGGATTTCCGAACTCCTTCAAATTCCTCATCCTCACGAACCTGCTTCCACTCCTCATCCCCGGGCTTTACCCGACCTTCCAAAATTGCACGCAACCACTGTTTTTCTTCTTGCTTAGTCATATCTCGCTTTTCTCTTTTTTCATTTTCGTTTATTAAAAAGCGAGCAAGAATCCATTTAGGGTGAAAAGAATCTCTATTTTTTTATTATTTTTTTAACTCAACCAAGTCCCAAACAACACTCCCATCAATACCATATTCCTGTCCCCCATCTCCGATTTGATCTTTTTGTAGGCCACTTTCATCTGAGTCTTCACTGTATTAATCGACAAATCCAGACGCTCGGCAATCTCTTTATAGCTCAATTCTTCCATACAGCCCAAAATAAACACCTCTCTACACTTAGGAGGCAATGTTTCTACCACCAGCAACAACCGTGCATATTGTTCATCAAAATCATCCTCATACTCCTCCACACATTCGTCCACTCTACTCTTTTCATTCTGATAACGTTCCTTGACCTTTTCATGAAGCTTATAATCAACACAAGCATGCTTGACCGCACGAAACAGATAAGAAGAGAAATTCTCTGAAAAAGTCAGTTTTTCACGGTTTTCCCAAACATAGATAAAAACATCCTGAACTATATCCTGAGCTTCTTCCTGATTTCCCAAAAAACCGACGGCGTACAGATATAGCTGTTCGGCATATTGCTGAAAGCAGGAAGTAAATGCCTTCCAGTCTCCATTCTTTATAGCTCCGAACAAAATATTTTTCCCATCCATGATTTTCTACACCTTAAAAAGCAAATATATACATTTTAACTGACATACAGTAAATCACAATACTGATTTTCGTCACTCAATTTATATAAAATAAAAAAACGGGCTACAAGCTATCTACACTTGCAACCCGATTATAATTTATAATGAAACGTATTATTTCACACCTTTTACTTCATCGAATCCCTTACCAAACACTCCCATAACCGGTGCCATTGTCATAAATACATTAGGATCAACCTGCTTGGCAATTCTTAAAACATCAGATGCTTCATGTTTACGAGCTACAATCAGGATAATTTTTTTGTCCTGTCCGGTATACCAACCCTTCGCATCAATGAGAGTCACTCCCCGGTGCACCTGATTAGTCAATTCTCGAGCAACTTCATCGTACTTATCCGTGAAAATAAACAATTGTGCAGATTGTGTCTTACCTGTCAATACATAATCTACTGTAAATGACACAATTCCCATCATAACATAACCATATATCAAGCCGCCAACAGCCTCCCTATCAATATGATCGTAAATCAACAACGTCATTGCAATCACACAAAAGTCACAAAACATCAAAATTTTTCCAGGACTAACATTGTGATACTTAGTTACCAACATGGCTATAATATCCGTTCCTCCCGTACTTCCGCCCACAGAAATCGCAATACCAATACCGAGACCGGTCAACATTGCAGCAATGATAGTACTCATAAATTTCTCATCTGGCAAAATACCATCCACAGGCATCAGCGGCTGCATAATACCTAAGAAAATACTACCAACTGCTATCGCAAAAATAGTCTTGATTCCAAACTTGGGCCCCAAAATTTTCATGGCAATAGCCAACAGAATGATATTTACCAAAGCATAGCCGACACCAACTGGAATACCGAACAAATAAAACAATACTGTAGATATACCCGTTGCACCACCACCTACAATTTTATGAGGCACCAAAAAACCTGTGGCTGCAAAAGAATAGATTAGCATACCGAAGGTGATAATCAGATAAGGCTTTATCTCCTTCAAAAGATTTTTATTCTTCATTTACTTATTCATTTTTTGCCATGTATCTTTTAATGATACAGTACGATTAATTACTAACTTGCCATCCTCTGAATCCGGATCCACACAAAAATACCCCAATCGTTGAAATTGGAAGCGATCTCCCGGGCGCGCAGTCTTAAGGCTTGATTCTAATTTACATCCAGTTAAGACACGCAATGAGTTTTCATTAATAAACTCTTTAAAATCAACATCTTTATGTCCAGCAGGATCCTCATCTTTAAACAGGCGGTCATACAAACGGACTTCAGCCTCAATAGCATCATCAGCAGCTACCCAATGCAAAGTGCCTTTCACCTTCCGATTAGCAGCTTCATTACCGCTTCCGCTACGACTTTCTGTATCATAAGTACAATGAATAACCGTCACATTACCAGCCTCGTCCTTTTCAATGTGGTCTGTACACTTGATAATGTAAGCTCCTTTCAGACGTACTTCTTGTCCCGGTGTCAAGCGGAAGAATTTTTTCGGAGCATTTTCCATGAAATCATCCCGTTCAATAAACAATTCTCTGCCAAAAGCCACTTGACGCGAACCTGCGGTAGGATCTTCCGGATTATTTTCAATTTCCACCATTTCAGTTTGTCCAACAGGATAATTATCCAACACCACTTTCACCGGATCCAATACTGCCATGACACGAGAAGCTGTTTTATTAAGATGCTCACGCACACAATACTCCAACAATGCCATATCCACAACAATTTCACGACGTGCAACTCCTACTTTCTCTGCAAACATACGAATTGATTCCGGAGTATAACCCCGACGGCGCAATCCGCAGATAGTAGGCATTCGTGGGTCGTCCCAACCTGATACATATTTTTTCTGTACCAATTCCAACAAGCGGCGCTTACTCATCACTGTATAATTCAAATTACGACGAGCAAATTCTATCTGGCGAGGACGATATTCCGTAGATGTCAGCTCGTCCAAGAACCAATTATAAAGCGGTCTATGAATTTCAAATTCCAAAGTACAAATGGAATGGGTAATACCCTCCAAATAGTCGCTTTGACCATGAGTAAAGTCATACATCGGATATATACACCATTTATCACCTGTACGATGATGACTGCAATAAATAATACGGTACATAATTGGATCACGCATCAACATATTAGGAGAAGCCATATCTATCTTTGCACGCAACACACGGCTACCCTCCTTAAATTCACCGGCCTTCATCCGATGGAAAAGATCCATATTTTCTTCAACTGAGCGATTTCTGTATGGACTATTCACACCAGGCTCAGTGATAGTCTTACGTCCGGCACTGATTTCTTCTGCTGTCTGATCATCCACATATGCTTTTCCGTCGCGAATCATCTGCTCTGCCCAATCATAAAGTTGCTGGAAATAATCAGAAGCATAATGAACGTCTCCATCCCATTCAAATCCTAACCATTTGATATCCTCTTGGATGGCATCCGTAAATTCAACATCTTCCTTGGAAGGGTTTGTGTCGTCAAAACGCAGATTACACTTACCATTATATTTTGCCGCCAACCCAAAGTTGAGGCAAATAGAGGTTGCGTGTCCAATGTGTAGGTAACCATTAGGTTCTGGCGGGAAGCGAGTATGTACTTTTCCTCCATTTTTACCCTCTGCGATTTCCTTTTCAATAATTTGCTCGATGAAGTTCAATGATTTCTCTTCCTCGGGTTCTACAATGTGTTGGTCTTTCTCCATAAATGTCTTTTTTACAAAGTCCACAAAATTCACGAGAGAGAAGCATTCTCAACAACGACCTCTTCTCATGTACTTTAAAAACTCATTTTTCTGAGGGTACAAAAGTAACTAATTTATGAGAGTTTTAAAAGTTTGCGTATATTTGCAGCGATGAAAAAAATTATTGGCATATTCATATTAATCTTTTTGCATCTTATTTGTCTGGCCCAGAGCGAATATGATGACTTCAATTCTTATGGAGACAAGTTTGGAATGCAAGAGTCTGAGCGTGATTCTGTACCTCAGGAGAACGTTCCACACTACAGATATACGTGGAAATGGATGCGAAACGGCGTATATCCGCTAGAAATTCCATTAGATACCTTACAGGATGGTATTCATAATTTCAACGATATATTTAAAAAGAGTATTTCAAATACTTATTTAGGAAATTTCCCATCTCCCTACGAATCAAATATTTTCGTTGAACGAAACAATATAGAGGATTTCTATCCTTTAACCTATCTGCGTAGCTTTCTCTTTATGCCAGAGGATATTATACATTTCAATACCACCACACCTTACACACGACTTAAATATTTCACCGGTGGAGGAAAAGGCAAGGCAGAAAATATGCTCGATGCTTGGCATGTCCAAAACATCAATCCATTTTGGAGTGCCGGCATCCGCTACCACCTTATTTCAAGTGATGGACGATATGCAAATCAAAAGAGTAAAATATCCAATTTTTCCTTTTTTACAACCTATGAACGCAACAGAATTGTAGCTTCTTTTATGTTTGACCAACACAAGGGCGAAATCCAAGAAAATGGAGGTATACAAAATCGTAGCTATGTCACGGATTCTATTGAAAAAGCAGAAAACATCCAGACTTGGCTAGGGCAGGACGAAGTATATAACAATTTTAAAGTTATAAATTTCAACCTGCAAGGACAATATAACATAGGGAAACCAAAACAAGTAATCCACGAAAAAGATACCTCAGAAGTCTATCCAGCCAAAGCAGTGTTTAATATCCGCACACAAAATAACCGCCGCAAATTTGAAGAAGGAAGTATCAACTTTGGTTTTTATCGTCACACATATATTGACAGTACAAAAACCTCAGAGCACTATAAAAGCAAGATGATTGACATTTCTGCAAAATTCATTGTAAATGAGCATCCTAAATATAAATATTTACCAGGAATATATGCTGGATTGGATTTTAAAAAAGACAAATATGAACAAACAGTAAACTTTGATACAATCACCCACAGCACCTCAGAAGGCACAAAAAACTACATGGGTACCTACATCACAGCAGGACTCTTCAACATAGACACTAGTGCCATGTTGAATTATGATATAGCAGGACGCATTGGAGTATTGGGATATTATGCAGGAAATTTTAAAGTCGACGGTTTTATCAGCCAAGCTCTTCGTAAAGATAAAAGTTGTCTGCTACGAGCAGATGCTAAAATAGAATTACAAAGCGTCAATCCATTTCTTGACCTATATGTTGGTAACCATAATATTTGGGACAATGATTTCAAAGCAATTAAAACAATCAACTTCGAAGGACGCTATATCAATAAACGTTTGCGCACAGAATTGGGTGTTGGATTCAACAACATCTTCAGCTACGTTTATTTCGATTCCACTATTATGCCACAGCAAACCAGTAAAACTCTGATTGTATTATCTGCTTGGGCAAAAGAAGTATTCCGCGCAGGTCACTTTTATTTCGACCAAACTGTATATTTCCAAAAGAGTACGCAAGAAGATATTCTTTCTCTTCCGACTATTGCATTGTATTCACACAATTATTATCAAAATCACCTTTTTAAGAGGGCTCTGCTACTACAAATCGGTTTTGACCTTTATTATAACACTGAATTTTATGCTGACAATTATGCTCCTTCCATTATGCAATTCTACAACCAACGCAAACATAAAACCGGGAATTACCCCAAAGCAGATGTATTTCTGAATTTAAACATCAAACGGGCACACATCTTTGTCAAATACGAACATGTGAATTTCTATATTAAACAACATGGTAATTTCTTCAGCGCAGCTGATTACCCTATCAATCCTGCAATGTTAAAATTCGGCATTCAATGGGATTTCTTTGATTAATCAGTTTATTTTTTTGTATCTTTACAAAATGACATTCAAAAGAATTGCCACATATATAAGTTTATCATTATGTATCGGGTGTGATATAACTCATACAACTTGTTCTGAAATGATTCTTCCGGAATCTTCATGTTTAGAAAAAATTTTAGCACGAGGGACCTTAAATATTTCCACCTTTTACAATACGACAGACTTTTATATCTATCAAGGTGTCACTCGCGGATTTCATTACGATTTAGCTAAAGATTTTGCCGACTATCTAATGGTAGATTTACAAATCATAGAAATCAATAATAATCCGGACTCTGCCACACACCATCTCCAAAGCGGAAAATACGATTTATTGGCAATCAACATGACCAATACTCCAGACAACGTGGGGAAAATCCAATTTTGTAATCCTTTTTTTCAAACAAATGAAGTTCTTGTACAAAACAAAAATCACTTACCAATAGGGGATTTAAGAAATTTAGACGGGAAAGAAATCTTCATTCCTAAAAATTTTCCTTCATACAAAAAAACTCTAGAAGAATTAGAAGACTCGCTAAACATAAAAATATATATACGAGAAGTAGAGCAAGTATTCAATGAAGACCTACTACATCTTGTCGAAACCGGAGTAATCGACTATACAGTCGTCAATGAAAATATTGCACAAGCTACCAGCTTTTCAATGAGAAATCTCGATTTTAGCACCAAATTGAAAAATAACATATCTGTATCTTGGGTTACTAATATAAAAGCGGATTTGCTGACAGATGAAATCAATCAATGGCAACAAAAGATTCGACAAGAAGGTAAACTGCAATATCTTTATAGGCGTTATTTCAACAACAGTAAATCAATTATTGACAATAAGTCCAAATATGTTGTACTCCGAGAAGGCAAAATCTCACATTATGACGAACTGCTAAAGAAAGAGAGCAAACGTCTAGGCTGGGATTGGCGCTTATTGGCTGCCATTGTTTTTTCAGAATCTGAATTCAATCCTGAAGCAGAATCTCGCTTTGGAGCATATGGGTTGATGCAGATTATCCCGGAAACTGCCGAACATTTTCATGTATTTGATTATTTCCGTCCAGACAGCAACATCTATGCTGGGGTTTCATACCTCAAATATTTAGATAATTACCTCACTTCTTATGTTTCAGATTCACAAGAGCGTATTAAATTCGTATTAGCTTCATACAATGCAGGACCAGGTCATGTTCTCGATGCTATAAGATTAACTAAAAAATATGGCAAAGACCCTCTTTTATGGGACAACAATGTAGATTTCTACATGCGCCATAAAAACGAAAAACATTATTACCAAGATTCTATAGCGAAAAATGGCTATTGCAATGGCCCACAGACCTATTACTATGTCCGCCGCGTAATGGATTTATATAATAACTACAAAAGCATAAAAGAGTAAAAAATAAAATTATTCAAAACGATTCTACGAACATTGCATAAGTCATTTATTTCCTCTATCTTCGCATTAGAAGAAAAGCTAACATTATAAATTATAAATTCATGCCTTACAGAAGATTACCTAATACAGATGCGGCAAGAATTAGAGCCTTAAAAGGTGCTTTAACCAAGGGACAAAACCTTGAAATAAATACAATCGCATATTCTTTTGCTTTAAAACAAAAGATTGAATTCTTTTTACCTAAATTTGAAGTAGCCATACAAACCTCCAATTTGGCAAAAGAAAAACAATTTGACAACAGTCCTAAATTTTCCGAACACGCCAAAAAAGCACGTTTATATATCTCTCATTTCATTCAAGTGCTGAATTTTTGTATAGCCCGCGGCGAAATGAAGCCATCTGTCAGAACTTATTACGGACTAGATGAAAAAAATTCGAAAGTTCCGCCCTTATTAACTGAACAAGATTTATTAGAATGGGGAGAAAAAATTATTAAAGGCGATCAAGAGCGTACTCTTAAACGAGATGGCAACACCATCTACAATCCGACCATTGCTCTTGTACGAGTAAACTTTGAGAATTTTAAAGAACACTACACTCGCCAAAAACAATTTCAGACAAACACGGCACGGGAAAGTTACAATGTTGCTCAATACCGTACAGAAGCAGATGCCTTGATTTTAGAGCTATGGAATGAAATAGAACATCACTTTGAAAATATTCTAGATGATGAAGAAAAGAGAACACGCTGTGAGGAATACGGCCTTGTATATGTATTTCGCAAAGGAGAAAAAGAAAGAATCCGACGCCGTAAAGAAGCAGAAAGAATCACACTGAAACTATTCTAGACAAACAGTTTCTATTTTAACGACGACAGGAACTGTTTGTTTTTTTGACATTACAATTTGATTTGAATGGACATGAGTGACAATTTTCACATGATTTATTCCTCTTAAAGGATTTCAACTTGACATAACAGAAACGTAAAGTTCCAACAAGTGCAATTCCTATAATAAAATAAACTATAATTTTCTGTACCATTCCTCAGAACATACTACCAATTTGATAAACACAAAAAGAAACAATCCATGCTATACCTGTCGTATAGAATATAGTAAATAATGCCCATTTCCAACCGGCTTCTTTTTTTATAGCTGCAATTACCGCCATACAAGGGAAGTATATTAAAATAAACAGCATAAAACCATAAGCCACCAAAGGACTAAAAATATGATTCCCCTGACTATCTAACTGGCTTTTCAGGCTTTCTGCTAATCCCTGATTATTATCTTCAGCATCCGGTACATGATATAAAATACCCATAGAACTAACAACAATCTCTTTTGCAGCCAATCCAGTAACAATACTGACACCCATTTTCCAATCAAATCCTAATGGCTCTAATCCCGGTTCAATAAAATGTCCTATTTTTCCAATATACGACTGTTCCAAATGTCTAGAAGAGTTCACTCCTGACTCTCGCTCTAATGGGAAATAACCAAGAGCCCAAATCAATATGGATGCCATCAAAATAATTGTACCCATTTTTCGCAAATATTGCCCTGTCTTCTCCCACATATGAATCAAGATATTTCGTATCGTAGGCATTCGATAAGGAGGTAACTCCATAACAAAAGGTACTGACGAATTTTTAAAAAGCGTCTTTTTCATTAATAGTGCCGTCAATATAGCCACAACAATACCAATAAAATAAATTGACATTAAAACCAGACCTTGATTCTTGGGGAAAAAAGCAGCTACCAATAAAATGTAAACCGGTAAACGAGCGCTACACGACATAAAAGGAATTATAAGCATCGTAATAATACGGTCTCGTC
>CAKVCR010000093.1 GCA_934725835.1 uncultured Odoribacter sp. | reverse complement strand
TTAAAAGCTAATTTCTAATATATTATGAAACGATATACAATATTGGTATTGATGTTATCCCTGATGTTTACGGGATGTAACAGTTGGCTGGACGTTTCGCCGGAGGACCAGATTGGTGAAAAGGATCTATTTTCTACGGGAGAAGGTTTCCGGAATGCATTGAACGGTGTGTACAAATCAATGGCAGAATCTGATTTTTACGGCCGTAATATGACATGGGGCATTGTGGATGCCATGGGACAGATGTACGGACCCTGGGATCGTTCAACTTCAGAGGTGAGCGGATGGCAATATGGAGCTTCCAAATATGCCTGGAATCATGTAAAGTTGAAGCCGGAAATAGAGACCATCTGGTCTAAAGCATATAATCTGGTGGCAAACTGCAATAATATATTGAACAATATTGAACATACAGCTCCTGGAAAATTTGCGGAAAAAGAGCGGGAGAGAAATGTGATTTGGGGAGAGGCTCTGGCTTTGCGGGCTTTTATACAGTTTGATATGTTGCGTCTGTTTGCTCCGTCTCCTAAGATGAATCCGCAAAGGGCGTATATCCCTTATGTGGCAGAGTATCCATCTTTTGTTTCTCCTAAAAAGACAGTGGGAGAGTGTTTGGATTTGATGATAGCGGATTTGGAGAAAGCGAAAGATTTGGTGTGGACGTTTGACTCTACTGTTACCATGAATCTGAAAAACAGATTCGAAGAGAAGGGTATCGGCGAGAAGCGTTTCCTTATGGGGCGTGGTTACCGTTTGAATTATTATGCAATTCAGGCTATGTTGGCAAGAGTCTATATGTATGCCGGCAAAAAAACTGAAGCATTGAAATACGCAGAAGATTTGATTAAATATCAGAAGGAGAAAAATTGCTTTGTATTTAAGGATCAATCGGTATATGGCGATTTGAAGAATTACAGCGATGTTTTGTTTGGATTATATGCTCCGAAATTGCCCGAGTGGGACAAACGGATTAATAGCTGGTCTAATCCTGAAAAATTGTCTTGGCTGGAGATTTATAATGTGAATGTTTTCTTTAATCCCGGATTGGATATGGTGTACGATAAGAACGGCAGTCACTTGGAAAGCTACGACTATCGTTTTAAGAATTCTCTGTATGACTATAATTATGAAGGCAAGGAGTTTGCACTGCGGAAAAATCAGGAACAGACGACCAGTGGTACTAAGTGCGAGGTGGCAAATACATTGGTTCCCTTGGTAAGAATGAGCGAAATGTACTATATCGCAGCGGAAATCAAAGGAGAGCAGGGTGAATTGAAAGAGGGTGTATCCTATTTGTGTGACGTAAAGATAGGAAGAGGTTTCCCGGCAGATGACTATATCATAACCGATTTGAAGAAGGGAATCGTAGATTTTGAAGGATTGATGTATGAGATGCTGAACGATGCCCGTCGGGAATTTATTGGAGAGGGTCAGATTTTCTATATGTACAAGCGTCTGGCAAGATCGTTGAAAGGTATTGAGGGGAATGTTTTCCCGACAGAGGAAAATTATGTAATTCCGTTACCGGAAAATGAAACGAATTTTTAATTTAAATCAGATGAAAATGAAATATAGCATGTTATTGCTTTTGGGGTGTCTGCTTGGCTTGGCATCTTGTCATAAAGTGGGGTTACAGGAATATCGTGCAGATGTCACTTATATTTGTTTTACCAAGAGTGCATTGCAAGATACGATGAAACTTAGTTTTAAGGCGTATGGTCAGGATGACGTAATGATTCCGGTTGCTGTGCAGCGGATGGGAAAATATAGTACGGAGGATTTGGAGTATGAAATAGAAGTGGACAGAACATTGACAACTTTACCGGAAGAGTATTATAGCCTGCCGGAAAAATGCGTATTTGAGAAATATGTGGACAAGGATACTTTTTATATCCAATTGCATAATTACGAAGAACTGCAGAGTACTTCCAAAATGTTGGTATTGAAATTAAAACCGTCTGAGTTTATTCAAGAGGGGTTGATGGAAAACAGGCGTTATATTATTACTGCTACTGACCGTTTGGTACGTCCTACCTGGTGGACAGAACTGAATGGTGGATATAATGGACACTATTTTTTCAATATTGCTGAGCAATATTATTTAGGGAAGTATTCAGAGAAGAAATATTCGATTTTCTTACAGAAACTACAGGAGGATAATGTGACGTTTGACGGAAAGGATTTGAGTGTTTTGCGTATCTATTCTTTACGTGTAAAGCAATATCTGGATGATTATGAATATGAAAATGGCGAATATATTTGGGATGATGAGAATGATGAAGTTATGAGTGTTCCGATTGCCGGTTAAGTGTAAAAAATGGAAGAATATGAAAATGATAAAATATATAGCAGGATGTTTTTTGTTGTTCTTGTTGATGGGATGTCTGGATGACAAGAACGATTTTCATTACAATGTCACCAATAAGATGGATGACTTTGAGGTTCGCAATGTGGTAAGACGTTATTCTTTGTTCAGGGATGAGACTTTGATATTGAGTCCCGAGGTGAAAATGACGTTGAAGGATTATACGGATATCCGTTATGAATGGTATCTGAACAATGAGTTGGTGTGGGATGAACGGGAATATAAATTCATTGCAGACAAAGAGGGAACGCATACTCTGCTGTTTGTGGCAGTTGATAATAAGACTGACGTCCGTTTCCCGTATAGTATCGATGTCAAAGTGGAGAATCCCGGTCTGAAAGGTTGGCTGCTTCTTTCTCAGGGTGATAATGGTCGCTCGGAATTGTCGGTTGTCTGGTCCAGATTATCCTCTTTTTACAGACAGAATACAAGCGGAGAGTATATATTGGACGATAACGGGAATAAAATTCAGGTAGATACCGTTCAGTATGAGGGCGAATACATTAATTTTGTGCCTAATTTGGGATATGGACCGCGGAAACTGGTGGAAAACTTTGCCTATAAATATCACTACTATCCCGATTATCAGTTTGTAAATGATGAAATCATGGTTATTCAGGATGATCGTAATGTAGAGTTGCGTGGAGATGATTATTCTGTGGTTAATTATGCTGAGAATGAATTTACAGGGAATGCCCCGGAGAATTTCAAGCCGATAGATGCTGCGTTGAGCTGGGGGTGTAAATGTTTGGTAAATCAGGATGGACTCTGTTATTTGAGTGTAGGCTCGGTTGCAACGGATTTACATACCGGTCGCTATGATGTACAGCCGGCCTTCGGAGGTCAGCGAATCAAGGCTGTTTATCCGGCAAACAAAGGTGTAGGACCTAAAAGTAAGTATTTTTTGATGCTGACGGATAAAAATCGTTTCTATGGTTGCGTGGATAATGCTTTTGTACAAAGCGATGCGCCTCTGATTGATATTCGCCACAATATAGGTTCTAAGGCTACAATTCTAGCTAACGGTGCTAATGCAAAATATTTTACCGGAGCAAGCGGATATGACGTATTGTGCTGTCATTATGATACTGACGGTAACAGAACCCCTTGGTGGATTGCAGTGTTAAGGAATCCTAATACGGGAGATTGTATTGTAAATAATTTCTTGTTGGATTTGAATGATACTTATCTGAACTTGAAAGTGATGCAATGTTATCCTACGCAAGTGGAGCGTCCGGAAATGGTAGCTGCCGATTCCAAATTTGCAGTATTCCCGCATAAGGATTACTTTATTGTGGCTACCGGTGGTGATTTGTGGTTTTATGATTATGCTGAGGATATTCAAATTAAGATAGGTAGTCTGGGAGGAAGACGAATCACTGCCATTGCAAGCAAGGATATAAACAGTGACAAATATGGCGGTGGACCTTTGGGCGTAGCATTGGATAACGGTGAATTCAGAGTATATGAAGTGAAGTATAATAATGAGAATCCGGAAGCTACTTTTTTGCGTGAATTGTATAGACAGCAGGGTTTTGGAAATATCGTGGATGTTATTTTCAAATATGACAGCGCTAATAATTTGACAACATCTTCATTGTTTTAACGGATAAAAGTATATGCGGATGAAATTTATTTGGATATCTGGTTTGATATTGGGCTGTTGTATAACAGTTAATGCCCAATATAAAGCCAATTACCGATTGGCTGAAAAGTTCAGGGAGTTTGCTTTAGGGGGAAAGATGACAAAGAATAGTCTGTCTATTCATCCTAAATTTATTCACCGTACAGATGCTTTTTGGTTTGATTTTCAAACTGAAAACGGAAGAGAATACTATTTGGTGAATCCTTCTAAAAAGTCAAAAGAATTACTGTTTGACAGGGAGAAGTTGGCAATAGCTCTGAGTGAGTATACAAAAGAGGTGGTTAACGGCAAGACTTTGAGTTTTCATGATTTGGAGGTTTCCAAGGACTTGAGGTATGTGACGTTGGATTTTAAGGGAAGAGAGTACAGATTCGATCGTTATACCAATCGGATAATGCAGTTGCCTTTGGTTGAGGAGGAAGGTGGTGCGATGTATTCGCATCTGAAGATTTCGCCGGACGAACGTTATGTGCTTTATGCTCGTAATCACAATTTGTATATCTGTGGCAATGGCGATAAGGGCGTTGATACAACAGAGATTTGTTTGACAACGGATGGCGTCCGTTATTATTCCTATGCTACGGATGATGAGGAGGAGCCTTCCAATAAGCAGGTCGCTGCTAATGCCCGCTGGAGTGCAGATTCGAAGTATATTTATCTGGTGAGGGGTGATACGAGGAAAGTGAAGGATATGTATCTTGTCAATAACTTGAGCAAACGTCCGAGTCTGATGACTTATCGGTACGAGATGCCCGGAGATAAAAATTTGTGCCAGTATGAATTGTGGTGTATCAATGTGGAGACCCGCAAGGTGGTGAAGGTAAAGGCAGATAAATGGCAGGATCAGTATATTGCCGTACTGAAATTGTCAGACAAAGGGAACAGAATTTATTTCGAGCGTTCCAAGCGTACTTGGGATGAGGTGGATGTCTGTGTTGCTGATATGGAAACAGGAGAAGTTCGTGAATTGATTCACGAGGAAGACAGACCTTATCGGGATGTTCATTTGAAGAGCACTATCATTTTGAATGACGGAAAGGATATTCTATTCCGTTCGGAGAGAACAGGTTGGGGGCATTACTATCACTATGATGGAGATGGAAATCTGAAGAATACGATTACTTCCGGTCCTTGGGTTGCCGGACAGGTGATGGAAATTGATACTTTGAACCGTAAACTATGGCTGTATGGTTATGGTAAGGAGAAGGGGGTAGATCCTTATTACTATTTGGTTTATGAAGCCAATATTGATAAAGAAGGCACAACATTGCTGTCTGGAGAGAATGCTCAGCATTCTGTGACTTTTTCACCCTCTCGGTGTTTCTATATCGACCAATATTCGAGAGTGGATATGAAGCCTCGCATCGTGCTGAAAAATGCGAAGGGCAAGGAAATAATGGAGTTGGCACAGGTGGATTTGCGCCGGGTGGAAGAAGAGGGATGGCGTAAGCCGGAACGCTTTTGTGTTAAGGCTGCCGACGGTATCACGGATTTGTATGGTGTGATGTGGAAACCTGCGGATTTTGACTCAACCTGTTGCTATCCGATTATTTCGTCCGTGTATCCGGGACCTTACTTTGAATATGTGAATACCTCTTTTGCATTGAATGATGCTTACAATACCCGTTTGGCACAACTTGGATTTATTGTGATATCAGTGGGGCATCGTGGAGGAAGTCCGATGCGAGGTAAGGCATATCATCGTTATGGTTACGGAAATATGCGAGATTATGCTTTGGAAGATGACAAGTGTGCGATAGAACAGCTGGCAGCCCGTTATTCCTTTATCGACATTACGAAAGTTGGTATTTACGGACATTCAGGTGGTGGATTCATGGCAGCAGCAGCTTTGTGTAAATATCCTGATTTTTATACGGCGGCAGTTGCCAGTGCCGGCAATCACGATAATAATATCTATAACCGGGGTTGGGTAGAGATTTACAACGGAGCGAAAGAGAAAAGCCGCAAAGTGAAGACTGCTGACGGACGGGATTCCATCGTGTATGAATATTCTTGTAAGGTGGCTACCAATATGGAATTGGCAAGTAATCTGAAAGGACATCTGTTGTTAGTGGCAGGAGATCAAGATGCCAACGTGCATCCTGCCCATTTGATGCGTTTTGCCGATGCCCTGATAAAGGCGGGTAAGAATTTTGACATGGTGCTTTTGCCGGGAGCCAAGCATGGTTATACCGGTGCGAATGAACGTTTTTATGAGAAGAAAATGTGGAATCATTTCGCCCGTTATCTGTTAAATGATACGGAAGCAGGGAATTGTGTTGATTTAAAAGATTTAAAATAAAAGTTATGATGAAAGAGAATATTTTTCAATGGGCCCTATCAATATGTATGGTTTTGATATTAGGCTTTTCTCCAGAGATGTCTTGGGGTATAAAAGCTGATCGTACACCTCGGCAAATAGAGCTGCCGGATGGTTCCCGTTTGACAATAAGATTGCATGGTGATGAATTTTTTCACTATACCACTACAAGCGATGGGTATATGATTGCCCGCAAGAAGGATGGATACTATTATTATGCATCCTATGCATCTGACGGTAGTCTTGCATATACAAATGTAAGAGCTCATGACCCTTCCAATCGGAGTGGGGAAGAAGCAGCCATGTTGGTAACTCGTTCTAAAGGTGTATCTACAAATGTGGCAACAACTTTCCGACAGAAAGGAAGAGTGAGTACTCGTGGTGGTGATTATTCAGTGATGAGTGGAATTAATCCATTTGGAAATCCGAAGACGCTGGTTATATTGGCAGAATATCAGGATGTACGTTTCTCTGTCCCCTCTCCTCAGTCAAGTTTTGACGCCATGTTGAATGCCTCCGGTTACAGCGAAAATGGGGCAACGGGTAGTGCTGCTGATTATTTTGATGCAAACTCCGGAGGTAAGTTTAAACCGGAATTTGTTGTCGTAGGTCCTGTTTTGCTTTCAAAGGACAGAGGATTTTATGGTGAAAACACTGCTCCCAATTATGAGAAAAATGCAAAGCAAATGATTATAGAGGCCTGCCAGCTTGCAGCCGGACAAGGGGTCAATTTCAAAGACTATGACTCGGATAATGATGGGATTGTTGACAATGTATACGTTTTTTATGCAGGATATGACGAAGCAGCAGCCGGTGCTCCGGAAGAGGCAGTTTGGGCACATGAAGGAACATTGGCAGGAGAAAATGTGGAGATTGGTGGTGTTAAGTTGGGTACCTATGCATGTTCTTCGGAATTGAAAAACTCCAGTGGAAAAGAGATGGTTGGTATCGGTACAATCTGTCATGAATTCGGGCATGTACTCGGTTTGCCGGACTTTTATGATACCGATGGAGTGGTGAATGGTGAGAGCATAGCCCTCTATGAGTATTTTTCAATTATGGATGGAGGTAGCTATAATAATGAAGGTCGCACACCTCCTTTTTACACGGTTGTAGAGCGTGCCATTATCGGCTGGCTTGAACCTGAAGAATTGCAGACAGAGGGAAATTATACGTTGGGTAAAATTTCTGAGAATAAAGGTTATAGAATATCAGCACCCTCTACCAATGGCGAGTATTTCTTGATAGAAAATCGTCAGCAGGAGGAATGGGATAAATATTTGCCTGCCCATGGTATGGTTGTATACCATGTTGACCGTAGCTCTAATGCCATTAATGGAGTGTCTATTTCTAATTTGTGGAGAAGTAATAAATTGAATACTTATGCTGCTCATCCGTGTTGTTATATTTTAGGTGCAGCCGGTAATATGAGTAATCCCAGTGTCGCAGATTTGGCGGGAATCACGTTCCCCGGGTCGCGCAACGTGACAGAGTTTTCAAGAAATTCCAGTCCTGCATCGACCGTTTTTTGGAATTCTAAAGAAAAGGCAAGTGTTAATTTAGTGAATATTCAGGAAAATGCAGGAGTCGTTTCATTTGACGTAGAAGTGGTGAATTCAACAAAGATTACTGGTAAGGTGTTGACGTCGAATGGGGCAGGAATCAAAGGAGCCTCTTTGGTTTTGGTGCGTTTAGGCAAAGAAGGAGAAACTCCTGTTTCAGTAGCAGCAAAAACGGATGGTGCAGGTAATTTTACGACGAGCGAAGTGGAAGTGGGCGAATATATGGTGTTAGTGAATAAAAGTGGCTATCGGAATTACTCACGCCGTTTGAATGTAACGAAGGAGTCCGGAGAGTTCCTGTTGACAATGACAAAGATACCTGTGAGTCAGTTCTCTGAATTGAGCTACCATAGCCACGCCGTGGAGAGTTTCTGGAATTTGCCTAAAAATTTTATTGCTGCAGCAAGTTGGTCCGGAGTGCAATTGGATGAGTATGCAGGAATGAATTTGGCTAAAGCCGAGATTCATGTATTAGGAGAAGGAGCATGTACACTTCATATCTGGGAAAATGGTACTGAAATTTTGAAAAAAGCAATTGATGAAATTCCGGAAGGCGGCTGGGTTTCTGTAGATTTGATGGATGAAAATATTGTCCTTTCTGCAGAAAAAGAGCTGAAAATTGGTTTTGAGTTTGCTGATAATACGAATATGTTGCTGGGCTTGGATAAAGGTCCGATGGCCAATACCGGAGGTCTCGTGAAATATCAAGGAGATTGGCTTACTGCAAAAGAAATTGCTGATGTAGACCAGAACTGGATGATTTCTGCTCTGTTGGTTGCAGGTAATAGTGCCTTGTTGATTGATGCAGGGCAGCGGGAAGCAACTTTGCGTTGGCCGCGAGAGGTGGGTGTCAACACTTGGAAGGTGCAGTGGAAGAAGAAAGGCGATGCAGAATTTGAGGAAGAGACCGTGGGAACATCCCGCTATGTATTGGGTCAGTTGAAACCGGATACGGAATATGTGGTTCGTTTGGCTGCTATCCGGGATGGTAATGAGGGAGAATTCCGTGAACAGGAATTCAGAACGGAAGCTTTGACTTCAGATTATGCTGTGATTACAGGTATTCGCAGTAGTTATGTTCTTGGAGAAAGTATCGCTTTACGAGTAAGAAATATTCAGACCGACATTGAAAAAGTTGAATGGCGTTTGGATGGAAAAATCGTGAATGATATGAGAATAACTCCTAACGTTGGAGAACATGAATTGAGTGTTCGTATCGTAACAAAAGACAAAGGAGTTGAGGATATTTCTAGAATTTTTGTTGTAGTACCTAAAAATTGAATATTATGAAAAGAATAATGATATTATTGTGCAGTTGTCTTATCGCATTGTGTAGCTGTAAGGATGAGATTGAGGATTGTGGAAGTGCGAGCAAGATAAGTTTTGAATCTCAATCAAGTTTGGGAGCTTATGTGCAGACCAGTCCGGCTTTTCTGTATAATAAATTCAGACATCAAAAATCAATAGGTAGCGATTTTTATAGGATACAGACGGATACGCAGGATACCTGTGTGATGTGTCGTTGGAAAAAAGGTTCAGACGACCAAATGCAGTTGAGCGTTCATACCATCGGATTGGAGGATGTTGTGAAATCCGGAGATTACGATGCGAAAATTGTGAAGAGAGTAGGTCGGAAATATTGGTTG
>CAKVCR010000092.1 GCA_934725835.1 uncultured Odoribacter sp. | reverse complement strand
CCGGAGGGTAGCAAACTCCTAACAGAGGCAACAGAATCTATCAACCAGACCATCGGTCAAGCTTTGGAATCACTTTCAAAAGAAGAAATAGAATCCATCATCGAAAACGTCCGTAAATATAACAACGCCCTGGAACAATAATAAAAACCAAAAAAGCATGACAAACGAAACATTAATTATTACACAGGACGAAATCAGACAGGCTCTGGACTTAAACGACTACATATCCATCATAGAACAAACCCATGCCTGCCATGCCAATGGTCAGGTATACACTCCGGATTTGCTTCATGCAGATGTTCAGCAAGGAGAATTTCATCTAAAAACAGGAGGTCTGATATATCCGGACGGAGAATACTATGGCGTAAAGATAAACGGCGGTTTTTTACACAACACTCAAAATTACCGACTTCCCAACATTTTGGGTATCATATATATATGTGATGCACAAAACGGGTATCCCCTAGCAATTATGGATTCTGTAACCATCAGCAAACTACGCACAGGAGCAGCTTCTGCTGTTGCTGCCAAATACTTAGCTCCACAAAAACCGATACAATTAGGAGTGTTCGGTTACGGCTCGCAAGCAGAGATACAAACAAAGGCCATTTCCAAGGTACGTCGGGTGGAACATATTCGCGTCACTGGAAGAAATATTGAAAAAGCAACAGCCTTTGCAGCCCAGCTTCAAAAGGAATTTGACATACCGGTCACTTGTCATTCCCTAGAAGAAACCGCCCGTACCAGCAATTTGATTATCACAGCAACACCGGCCCGTGGCTATTATCTGAAAAAAGACTGGATTAACCCAGGCACCTTCATTGCAGCAGTCGGAGCAGACAGCCCTGGCAAACAAGAATTACAACCGGAACTCGTAGCATCTTCCACTATCGTGGCAGACATCAAAAGTCAAGCATGCCGGGTTGGAGAATCTCAACATGCACTGAAACAAGGATTAATCACACCCGAAAACATATATGCCGAATTAGGTGAAATCGTCACGGGACAAAAAACATTGCCTCCAACAGACGGCATTACGATTTATGATTCCACAGGCACCGCCCTTCAAGACATCAGCATCGGCGTCACCATCTACAAAAAACTGCGACAAACTCAATGCAACAAAATCAAATTGTTTAATTAGGGTTTACTAATTAAGCACAATTAGATAAATCAAAAAGGCAGAAAATAGTGCTATTAATGTAACTTACACAAACATTTCTATTATTAATTTAATAATTTAAATTTATGAAAGAAAAACAATTTTACAAAAGGGAAATTCCCATGGTATTTTTAGCATGTCAATTATTGCTGGCACCACTATTTTTACCGTCAGAAACGTTTGCCAATATTTCCTTGAAAAACAACATGCGCACAATGACCCCTCAAGACAAAAACATGAGAGTAATCAAAGGAACTGTCAAAGATGAGTCAGGCGAAGCATTTCCTGGAGCTACAATCATGGTGAAAGGCACCACACTTGGAGTTGTCAGCGATGCAAACGGAAATTACAGCATATCCGTTCCTAACGATCCAAATACTGTTTTAGTTATTTCCTTCGTAGGAATGAAGACAAAAGAAATCAAGATTGGCAAAGCAACAACACTTAACATTATACTTGAAGAAGAATCAACAGCATTGGAGCAAGTTGTTGTAAACGGTGTTTTCGAACGTAAAGCCAATACATTCACCGGTTCAGTAAAAACAATTAGTAATGATGAATTAAAACGGGTCGGTAACTCAAACGTACTGCAGTCTCTGAAAAACCTCGACCCATCCATTATGTTTTTGGATAACATGGCTTTAGGCTCTGACCCCAATGCCGTTCCCGAAATGGTATTGAGAGGTAAGTCTTCTATCAACATGCAAGAAACCGACTTAAAAGCAACATATGGCAATGACCCCAATGCACCTCTATTTGTATTGGACGGTTTCGAAGTGTCCATTCAAAAAGTCATGGACTTAGACATGGATCGAGTGGAAAGCATGACAATTCTAAAAGATGCCTCCGCCAAAGCCATTTATGGTTCAAAAGCTGCCAATGGTGTCATCGTTATCGAATTAAAGAAAAATCCATCAGGAGATTTACGTGTCACCTATCAGGGAAGCATGGAAATAGAAGCTCCAGACCTTACTTCCTACGATTTATGTAATGCTGCTGAAAAACTGGAAATAGAAAAAGAGTTCGGAATGTATGATGACCTTGAAGCAAATTACGACAACCAACGAATGGCGGCCAAAATATACAATCAAAAGCTTGCTGCTGTTACTTCAGGCATCAATACCGACTGGTTATCCAAACCGGTACGTTTAGGTGTCGGTACTAAACATGGCGTATCTGTTGAATTGGGAGATCGAGAACTAAGAGCAATCATAGACCTTTCCTACAATAATATCAAAGGTGTAATGAAAGGTTCAGATCGTACAACAATTTCAGGAGGATTATCTCTCTCCTACAGACGTGAAAAATTTTTGTTCCGAAATCAATTCACAATAACTTCCAATGAAGCCAACGACTCACCCTATGGCTCTTTTGATGAATACGCAAAATTAAATCCATACTACACCCCATACGATCAATACGGAAATATCTCTGAAAATATCGTGCCGCATTTGGATGCAGGAAACAGTGTTATGGTAAACAATTGGTATAAAGATATCGAATTCCAAGCGAATCCATTATACAATGCCCAGCTCAACACCCTGTTGCAAAAAAAATACGTTGATTTCACTAATAACTTTGAAATCCAATGGTATGCTTTCACTGGCATGAAAGTAACCGGTCGATTAGGACTGACTGAAAAGAGAAATCGCGAAGACACATTTTACCCTGCCAACCACTTGAAATTTAGAAATTATACAGAAGAAGACCAATATCGTAAAGGATCTTACCGTCTCTTAAACGGCGAAGAAAGCAATATCGATGGTAAATTTGACATACAATACAATAAAGAGATTAGACCTCGGCATATGATTTATGCCAATGCTGGTTTCAATCTAGGTCAAAAGAGATACATTACCAACGAACACAATGCCGAAGGGTTTCCGAGCGATAAAATGAATGATATCATTTTTGCCCGTCAATATGTCAAAGACAGTAAACCTCAAGGTTCAGAATCCACTATCAGAGAAATCGGATACTATCTTTCCATGAACTACTCTTTCGACAACCGCTTGAATTTTGATGGAACTTTCCGTCAAAGTGCATCCAGTCAATACGGGGCAGATAGTCGTTGGGGAGAATTCTGGAGTCTTGGAGCGAGCTGGAACTTACATAATGAAGCATGGCTAAAGGGAAACGAAAACATTAGCCAACTTCGTCTGAGAGCGACAGCTGGTTCTACCGGTTCACAAAGCACTGCAGCTTACAACGCAATTGCTTCTTACGAATACTTCTTGGATAGTCATTACAATAATCTGCTCGGAGCTCAATTGAAGAGTATGAAAAACGAAACGTTGAAATGGCAGCAGAAGATGGAATATAACTTTGGTTTAGACTTTAATTACAAAAACCGTTATACACTAAGTTATGAGTATTATCTCCAAACGACCAATAACACTGTAAATCCCATTGACCTACTGCCATCAACCGGTTTTACTACTGTACAGGAAAATATCGGTAAAGTAGAAAACAAAGGTTATGATCTCTCTGTTTCTGCAGTCGCATGGCAACGTCCTAGCGACCGTTCATTCTTGCGTTTCTCATTAATGATGTCTCATAACAAAAACAAACTGAAAGAGATTTCAGAAGCTATGAAATCATATAATGAGCAACAAACAGCATTAGCCAGCTCTAGCAACAAACCTCTAAACAAATATTACGACGGAGTTTCAATGGATGCTATTTGGGCAGTACCATCATTAGGAATCGATCCCGCAACAGGTAAGGAGATTTATTTGGTAACAGATAGCAAAGGAAACACATTCCGGACATTCGACTATGATGGCAACTATCAGGTTGTATGCGGTGATGCCCTCCCCAAAATCAATGGTAACTTTGGAATCAGTTTTGAGTATAAAGGTTTAGGAATAAATGCTGTATGCACATATAGATGGGGAGCTAAAATGTATAATAGCACCTTAGTTGAAAAAGTTGAAAATGCAGATTTAAATGGTAACGTAGACCGTCGAATCTTTACAGGCAGATGGAGAAATCCAGGCGACATCTCCCCCTATAAAGCCTTGGGTAAAGTATATGTCGCAAGTTCTGATGAATTGGCTTCTCCAAGAACATATCCAACTACCCGATTTGTCCAGAAAAACAACGAGCTTACAATTTCATCCTTGCAATTATCATACGATTTTTATCGCCTAGCCTTTGTCAAAAAAATTGGATTTGAAAGAATCGTTTTAAGATGTACTGTTAACGATGTACACAAATTCTCTTCTATCAAAGTTGAAAGAGGAACTAGCTATCCGTTTGCACGTAAATTTAACGCATCACTAAGCATAACATTATAACTCCATTAAAATCAATTTATATGAAAAAAAATATATATATCGGTCTGATAGCAGGACTTACATTTATTCTATCCTCCTGCTCCAGCTGGCTGGATGTACAACCTAAAACGGAAGTAAAACAAGATAAAATGTTCGAAACAGAATCGGGCTTCAAAGATGCTTTAATCGGTTGTTACATGCTTATGGGAGAAAGTTCATTGTATGGACTAGAACTAACTTATACCTTTATGGATGTTTTAGCCCAACAATATGATTTTGTCAATACATCAAATCCCTACCAACAAGCGAAACTATACACATATACCGGCGGACGTCTAGAATCTACCATAGATAATATCTGGAGTAAAATGTATCGCATCATTGCTAACTTGAATGCTATTTTGGAAAATATAGAAGAACGAAAAGATATTCTCCACCCGACAAACTACGCAAATATTAAAGCAGAGGCATTGGGATTAAGAGCATATCTGCACTTTGACCTTCTCAGAATGTTTGGCTGGGGCGATTTAGCAAACACTCCTGCTAATTGGGATAAATTATGCATTCCATATGTCACCCGATACAATAAACAAATGACCAAACAATCCACAGTTCGTGAAGTTCTGGAATATATCCATCAAGACCTCAACGAAGCAGAACGCCTGCTTGCCTACTATGATGTTTATCACATCGATGAACAAGACGAAAACTATGAACTACCCAATGATGATGGTTTTTACAGCAATCGTAGAGGAAGATTTAACTACTATGCAGCGAGAGCATTACAGGCTCGCGTACGTATGTGGGAAGGCAATTACCCCGAAGCTCTAAAGCATGCTGAATTTTTCGCAGGAGAAACCCAGCGCATTGCATGGGTGGACTTGGACAGAAGCGTCATCAATGCAGAATTAGAAGATCGAGATTTATCGTTCACTGTTGAACATATTTTCAATTTGGACATTCATGATATGTATACCCCTTTGAAACCATATATCGAACAGTTTTCAGAACAGCATGGAATAACAGTGACCGAAAATAACAACTATTTTTTCCACTCAAGTAGCCGAGCTAGAAACTTATTTGAAGTGACAGCAGGTGGAGGAGACGACCAGAGATTTTTAGCATTATATGACCAAGTCGATCAGGCGCACTATCTGTTTTTAAAATTCAAAGAAGTACCAAACAGCAAAGCTCCTTCAAAAAACAAAATGCCATTGATTAGAAAACCAGAAATGTTCTACTACGCAGCTGAATGTTATAATCGGCTGAACCAACCTATAAAAGCTATTAAAATGCTAAACGAAGTTCGTCTAGCAAGAGGTATAAATAAAGAATATAATCTACCAGAAACATTATCGTCTGATGAAATCGAACAAGAAATTCTAAAAGAGTGGAAAAAAGAATTTATTGGCGAAGGTCAAATGTTCTATTATTATAAACGTCTAGGTCTTATTATTCCTAATGCGACCGCAGAAGGCGATAAAGCATTCATTATTCCACTTCCCAAAAAAGAGGTAGAATTGGGAGGTCGAGAAGATTATAAAAAAGACAAATAATATCCACCTTACAAAAAAATACAAATACCATGAAGAATAAGATATTGATTACTTGCATGTTGATTGTCTCCGCAATGTTTTGCGCTTGCGAAAAAGAGGAGGTTATTATGTACGAGGAAGATCCAACGGTTTATTTTGGTGAATATTCCAGAAGTTATACATTCCTTGAGAATATTGAAAAAATTGAAATTGGATATGACACGATAAAAATACCACTTCAAATTTCCGGTTCTGCAGTAAATTACGAACGAGAAGTTCTTGCAGAGACAGTCCTAGAAGATACCCTACATACTGCAACAGCAGACATGTATGAAATAATCAAAGGATACATTCCTGCAAATGAATTCAAGGGATACATCCCAGTTCGCGTAAATTATTCTACAGCTCTTGATGACTCGATTTACAACATCAGAATTAAACTTATACCAAATAAGGATTTCCCAGGAGTAGATTTACTAGGTTATACATTTACAATTTCATTGACAAACAAAATCACGCAACCATCCAATTGGAGCAGATTAAAGAATTATTTTGGTCCCTATTCCAATTCTTGGTATCGTTACATTTTAAAAGTGACTGGCTTAACGTCTATACCCTATTGGAGTACAAATGGTAGTATAGACAAAAACAATCCAGACCCAGAAAAATGGACCATGACATTGTACGAAGTCAAAGCCTACGCAGCCATGGTGAAGGATGAATTAGAAAAATACAATCAGAAACACCCGAATAATCCACTAATTCACGAGGATGGTCCAGAAAAAGGGAAACCAGTGACAATGCCTTAAAGTAGATATGGTTGAACAATTTAAACAAAAAGAGCAATGAAAACACATAAAATCATATTATTCTTTACACTCATAACAAGCTTGTTCTCTTGTTATGAAGACAAGTCTTCTTTGAATTACACCTTGATCAGTCCAATAAACATTGATCTAGAGGGAGCAAGTACAAGCTATTCTGTATTCGCATACGATACATTGGAGATAAAGCCCCTCGTATACAGAGAAGGTATTGACGATTCGAATTTATCTTATCGATGGACGATTAGCGGAAACTATATTACCCCCACCTTGCTAGACACAACAATGACACTAAAGGCAAGAATAGACTTACAACCACAAGTTATTGCTTACAAATTGCTTTATGAAGTCATTGACAATACAATAGGTATTATACAGGAACAGACATTCGACGTTAAAGTTGAAACTCCATTCGGTTCAGGACTAGTTATCTCAGAAACTGAAGATGATCTTACCTCTGATATATCTCTGATTCGTGCATATAATTTTAGTTCGGGTCTGAAAAAAGATCAGGATACAACGATGCGTAATATCTTCTCATTAGTTAACAAACGAAAAATAGGCGGAGTCGGAACTGCAATTTTGTCTACTACATACGGAGTATATGGTAGATATATGACAATCGGAACCAAAACGAGTGTTGATCGCGTAGACCCTTTTGACTATTCCTACATTGATGGAAATGGAGAAAGTTTTATGATTGACCCCAAAAACTATAATGTAACCAGCCTAGGTTTTTCATCTAATGCCGGATGTATCGAAACCATTGTAATAGGAGGTAAATTATACACCCACTACTACCAAACCCAGGCAATTCACAAGTTCTCATATCATTTATTGACAAGTGATATGTCAGACTACAGAATTAGCCTATCAATACAACCCACATGGGCTTACGGACTATGTTTTGACGAAATGAATGGTCGTTTTCTTGAAATCAACGGAACAAAATACTTACGTGTCATCAACAGCAAAAAACTACCAACAGATGCTGCTTTTGATCCAAATAAATTACAAAAATTCACTTGCCGAGCTATGTTTAGCGGAGGAAATATGGTTACTCATAATATTTTACAGGAAAAAGATCCAGCAACCGGGCTCCCAGATCCGAATGGTAAAGTATATTGCTACGATACCAAACAAATGTACTATTATGATGATTCTGAGCTGCAAAATGGTATGCCAGTAAGAGTCATCGACCTAAACAGTTTTCCTGAAATCAACAAAGCACTATTCTTTTCAGGTACAGACAATCGGGAATACATATACTATGCCACTAAGGACAAGGTGTACACTATCAATTTGACAATGAACACCGCTTCTGTGGATTACATCGTTCCCCAAACAGAGGCTCCTGATGAAGAAATTACCTCTATGGCTGTTTGGTTAGGAAGAGGAATGATGACATTCACTGACAATCGCGGTGAAATGAGAGAAACTAAATCAAATAATAATATGTTAGTTGTAACCACCTATAGTCCATCATTAAAAGAAGGATTTGTTAGGACATTACCTATCTCCATATACACCGGCCGCATTGAATCGAACTTACAATATCATGGGTTATTCCGCGGATTTGGAAAAATTACAGCAACAACAACTCAAAAATAACCACTAAAAGCTTTTAATATGAAATACAATTTATTATTAATTAGCATTTTTATTATCGCTTTGGCTGCGTGTACAAAAGAAAGCAATTTCAAAGCTCCCGAAACAATCACGTATACACCTAAAAAAAATGCTTATAGAGCAATAGAAATCACCGGTACGAATACACATTGGGGAGATTTCACGCTCCACATAAATTATGACAAAGAGTCTCTTAATTCCGTCATACGCACAAATAGCCAAAATGATACAGTAGGCAATATAAGTCTAGTTCACGATCAGGGCTATGACTTTTGTGTATTGAGAGATTACGTACCATCTGTAGACAAAGACTCGATCCAACGTCTTGACAAACAGCTACGAGAAAAGCATGGTGTTGGAAACTATAACTTGTGGGATAGTATTCCTAAGTCTGCCGAAACCATTTGGGATGCTAACATCTATTATTATACGGATGGTAGAATCAAAAAAATTACTATCAAAAACTATCTACCAAATGAAAAAAGCGAAGAAGTAGGAGATGATTTTGACTATAAATATATTCTCAAAAGTAGAAGTTCCAGCACTTACGAGTACAATGAAAATAGTGATATTATCATTGATAGAATTGTATATGATGAATTCAACCCTAAAGATCAAGACATATACAAACGTTCATTATACAAAACAGAGGCATTGTATGACAAAAACAAAGTTGTATCGTTTCTATGGTTCAAAGCCGAAGGAGGAGATAACTTCACAGAATATAATCGATATAATTATACCTACAGCGATAAACAGATAACAGCAATTGAAGGAGAAAACTTTTCTCGTCAATTCACCTACAACGGCGATCAGGTAACCATGACAACGAATGGCAGACAGACGATCTACAAACTTGATGAACATGGAAATGTTATTGAAGTGAGTGATGACCAAGGGAATATTTACAAAATAAAATATGAAAAAGGGAATGGCAATATGAGCATTTTCACACTATGGACAAACCAAATGATTAATCCATTTTTCATCAAGTAGTAATTTTATGTCTTTCACAAATAAGGAGGTGTGTCAAAATGCACGCCTTCTTTTTCCTGACTTCGTCACTATAAAATTATCGATTTTGTAATTGCTTGATAAATAATTATATATACTTTTGCGTACCCCAA
>CAKVCR010000091.1 GCA_934725835.1 uncultured Odoribacter sp. | reverse complement strand
CAACCCATCCAATATGGCAACAAACATAGGATGAGCCTTGTCCCAACCACATTCCTTCATAGCATGAAGAATTGATTTTTCACCTTTCTTACAATCATGAGCAGTTCCTTTCGCATGCAACATTCCATTCAACTGCAACGTTGCCGTCAATCGTTCGTCTTGACTCCAACCATTCAATTCATGATTATACATATTCAACACACCCTTCAAATTATCGTCAACAAACAAACGAACAAACTGTATTTGCTGTAATAAAAATTCTTTGCGCAATAAATCAGCTTTTTCAACTAATTTTACATATCCATCCAAAACCGATGCTTCTGCAGGACGATTACCAAAAATCATATCATTACAATGATTACCCACCAACGGAAAAATGTCACCGAATAATTTTGCATCCACTTCATTCTTCCCGGCTAATTTTTCATAAATCGTTCTATGTTCCAATAAATACGCATATTCCGGCGATTCTACGTCATGAACATATTGTTTCAACAACAACCAATTATCCATAGAGCAACGCTTTGCATCATCCAAACCATTCCAATACTCATGTACTACATGGTCTTTTTCATCCATCATATACGCATCAGACAGGGCTTCAACATACTTCAGAACAAACTCCGGAGTACGTTCCCCACTTTTATAGCGATTTGTCAAAACATACAAAGAATTCTCCCCACATCCTATTTTCATTCCCTTCAAAAATTCCTCTGCCGTCTGACCTCCCACAGAACGATGTACGACCTCGCCTTCTGGCGTTAATATCAAAAAAGTCGGATAAACAGACACTTCATACGCTTTTGCTAAATCTTTTCCTCGACCCTTCTCCATATCTTGCTTATAGCATACAAATTCAGCATTCATATACTCCCCTACATCTGCTCTACTAAATACCTCTTTCAACATTTTCTTACAGGGGCCACACCAACTTGTGTAACAATCCAAGAATACTAATTTATTATCTTCTTTAGCTTTGCGAAAAGCTTCCTGCAATGTACCTTCTTCAAAAATAATCTGCCCATACCCACTAAATGAGAGAAGTATCACAAACAATCCACTCAATAACAATCTAACATTTTTCATAACGTACATTTTCACATCAATATTTTTATAAGACTCCTACTTTTTAAACAAATTATTGATATAATCAATCATATGTTCGCGACGCAATCCTTTCTCTTCAATCAATCCTTCCGGATTAATTAAATAAATCATTGGAATACCACTCACATTATAATTTTTCGCAACAGGACTCTTAAATCCCTGTAAATCTGACAAGACTGTCCAAGGCAAATCATGTTTCTTAACGTCATCCTCACACTTGGTCCTCTCCTCATCCAAATTTATTGTAAACATGACAAAATTTTTATTTTTAGTGTTTTGATACACCCGCTGCAAATATGGAATTTCTAGTTTACACCATCCACACCATGAAGCACTAAATTCAAGCAATACATATTTCCCTCGGAAATCTGACAACTAATAAGTTTTTCCTTCCAAATCCTGTAAGGAAAAATTATAGGCAGCCTGTCCTAGTTGCACTCGCTTCTCTGCATCTAACTCTTCCCGACAAAAAGCAACATAAGCATTGGTTGACATTGAAGCGTCAAAAGCATCCAAAGCTTGTTCAAGCATCTCTACATCGCTTATCTTAAAATACTCTCTAACAAAATAAGGTGCCACTTTACTGGTTGAATAATCGGGCAATGATAGAATGTATTCCACAACTTTATTGTAAGCAGCGGCAACCAAGGGTGTCAACGAATCGTATACATGACGATTATCCTTAAAAGCTTTTCCACGCACATAAGATAATTCCTTGTACTTACCGAAAATATCTTTACCTCCTTCCATAATAGTCGCATACTCTTGCTGTGTTCTACCACCTTCGATTATAACATTTCTTAGATTTTTAAAATCTCCTGTCACTTTAACTTTTTCATTATCCAGGAAAAGTCCACAAGTCCCATAAAACTCTTCATCACTATTTTTGAACACAAAACTTACAAATCTGGGATAATCTACCTGTCCTTTGAAAACAGCCTTACCATCTTTTAAACTGAGCGTGTCAGTATACCATGTCGTCTGATTAGGTATTTTTTGACTAACACAAATAAAACAATCTGTGGCATTTTTTAAATCGAACACCACCTCAAACCCTCGAGGAGGCTGTTGGCAGGATATCAATGCCAACACCAATAATACTAAAGAAAATATTTTTATCATATTTTTTGCGTTATCTCATTATATCTCCCTAATCTCAAAGCATATAAATAGCAATTAGCACAATTGCTATTCCTTTTTATATCAGAAAAACACCTTCCATTCATTGCTTTTTTTACTACCATGCATTTATTCCATATAGCTGGTATTATCCCAGCAGTGGGTACACAGTTGCTCTTTAGGCAAGCCAATGGCTTCCACCAAATCATCCAAGCGCTGAAATTGTAATGAATCCAATTGAAGATGTTGACACATCACCTTGACCATTTCCTTGTATTTGTCTGAATCTGGATCCGTATAGGGTTTCAATATTTCATCTGTCAAATCAGAGGTTCCTTCCAAATCACGGATTACCCGGCGGGCAAACAAGTCAAATGTCGAACGTGATGTTGAGAAATTCAAGAAACGGCACGGGAATATCAGCGGAGGACAAGCAATGCGAATATGCACTTCTTTTACCCCACATTCCCTCAATTTCACTACATTATCCTTCAATTGTGTCCCTCGTACGATAGAATCATCCAAGAAAACAATCTTTGAATCTCTGGTAAATGCCTCATTCGGCAGCAATTTCATTTTTGCCACCAAATCACGCATAGACTGGTTTTGAGGCATAAAGCTACGTGGCCATGTCGGTGTATATTTCACAAACGGACGCTTGTAAGGAATTCCTTTTTCGTTGGAATAACCAATGGCATGTCCAACTCCTGAATCAGGAATACCGGCTGCAAAATCTGGCATTAAAGCATCTCGTTTTGCCATTGCAGCTCCGCAACGATAACGGGCATCTTCTACATTAATTCCTTCATAATATGCCGATGGATAACCATAATATACCCACAAGAAAGAACATATCTGCTTCCGACATCCCGGAGCTATAATCTGCGTTATACCATCTTTAGACACACGTACCGCCTCTCCGGGACCTAAATCCCGAACAATAGAATAACCCAAATTTGTAAACGAAGAACTTTCACTTGCTACAACATAACCATATTCATTTTTACCGATAATCACCGGAGTACGCCCAAACCGATCACGAGCTGCATAGATACAATTGTCCGTCAGAATCAAAAAGGAACAAGAGCCTTTCACTGTTCTGAAAACATTCTCGATTCCCTCTTTAAATGTATCACCTTTATTGATTAAAATACTCACTGCCTCCGACGGATTTATCGCAGAAGAAGACATCTCAGCAAAATGTATTCTCTCTTTCAGCAACTGTGCAGAAATCTCCTGAATTTTATCCACTCTCCCCACTGTCAACAATGAAAAACGTCCCAAATGAGAAGTTACAGTAATCGGCTGCGATTCCATATCACTAATCACTCCTATTCCATGATAAGAACCGGCAAAACGCCCTAACTCAGGTTCAAACTTATTCCGGAAATAAGCACTCTCGATACTATGTATCGAACGTACAAAATCTTCACCGTTAAAGAAAGCCATACCTGCCTTCTTGGTCCCGAGATGGGAATGATAGTCTGTGCCGTAGAAAACATCAGCGACACACTCTTTGCGCGACACGCAACCGAAAAAACCGCTCATATCTTGTATTGAATTATTTTATCTTGCAAAAGTAGTAAAAAATCCAAGTATAAACATTTCATTAGTTTTTTTTATAATTTTGCACTCCGTTATTAAAATAGTTATTCAACATGAAACAACTTGATTTTCATCCTGTGCTATTCAGCACATTCAAAAACTACAACAAGGAAAAATTCCTGACCGACCTGATGGCTGGTATCATTGTCGGCATTGTAGCCATACCCCTGGCAATTGCTTTTGGTATTGCCTCCGGAGTCAGTCCGGAACAAGGATTGATTACAGCAATTATTGCAGGCTTTATCATTTCTTTTCTTGGAGGAAGTAGTGTTCAAATTGGAGGGCCGACAGGTGCTTTTATCGTCATTGTCTATGGCATTATTCAAGAATTCGGCATTGAAGGCCTGGCCATTGCAACCGTTATGGCAGGAATCATCCTATTACTGATGGGCATATTCAAATTAGGCACCATTATTCGCTTCATTCCATATCCGATTGTTGTTGGTTTTACCAGCGGTATTGCTCTAACCATCTTCACCACACAGATAAAGGATTTATTCGGTCTGTCCATGGCAAGCGTGCCGGCAGACTTCATCTCAAAATGGGGTGCTTATTTCCAAAGCATCGACACGGTCAATTGGCTAGCCTTGGCTGTCGGAATCGGAAGTATATTACTGATTATCATCACGCCAAAATTCTCTAAAAAAATTCCCGGTTCATTGGTGGCCATCATTGTCATGACTATTGTCAGCTATATCATGCGCCATTATTTCGGCATCACCGGACTTGAAACTATCGGCGACCGCTTTGAAATCAATGCCAGTCTACCACAACCCAACGGTCTTGATTTTAGCATGTCCACCATCCACGGACTTCTTCCGGCAGCCTTTACCATTGCCGTATTGGGGGCTATAGAATCTCTGCTGTCCGCTACAGTAGCAGATGGAGTAACAGGTCATAAGCACAACTCCAACACAGAATTGATTGCGCAAGGAGCAGCCAATCTTATCGTACCATTCTTCGGTGGTATTCCTGCAACCGGAGCCATTGCACGTACGATGACCAACATCAACAATGGCGGTCGCACTCCGGTGGCTGGTCTTATCCATGCCGTGGTATTGTTGTTGATTCTACTATTCCTCGGACCTCTCACCAAACACATTCCGATGGCATGTCTCGCCGGCGTACTGGTGATTGTATCCTACAACATGAGCGAATGGCGTACATTCAAGGCATTAACCAGAAATTCACATTCAGATGTTGCAGTGCTAGTTACCACTTTCTTGTTGACCGTAATCTTCGATTTAACCATCGCCATTGAAGTGGGACTGTTATTGGCATTGGTACTTTTCATGAAACGCGCTAGCGAAGTAACCAAAATCACCGTTTCCAAAAACATTGTTGACCTATCTCATGAAGGAGAAATCACTCACGAGGAAGAAAAGCTTTCCATACCGGAAGGAGTTGAAGTATATGAAATTGACGGTCCGTTCTTCTTTGGTGTTGCCACTAAATTTGACGAATGCATGAAATCGTTAGGGGACAAACCTCGCATTCGCATCATTCGCATGAGGAAAGTGCCATTCATCGATACAACCGGCCTGCATAACTTGGAAGGACTCTACCATTTGTCGGAAAAGGAAAAAATCAAAGTAATTTTATCCGGAGTCAACGAACAGGTACACGCAGTACTGCAAAAATCCGGATTTGCTTCAATGATTGGGGAAAAGAATATTTGCAGCAATATAAATGAAGCGTTAAAACGCGCCGGTGAAATATAAATTACTATTGCTGCCTGCAAAGACTGCGATGACAAAAAGACGGGGCTGATATTTTTTGCAAAATATCGGCTTCGTTAATTATCGCCCCAAACACATTGCATACATTTAAAACGCATCATAACAGATAGTAAACTCAAAAAAAATAATCTCAATATTGTTTTGTTCAGAGGAAATAGATTCGCTTACAATTTCGTATCTTTGCATAGAATTAATTAACAAGTGTAAAAAAAACAGCTAAGGATATGCTACTGAACGTTCTTCTTCTATTAGGCGGACTTATTGCATTGATTTATGGAGCCAACTCATTAGTTGACGGAGGCTCTTCCTTGGCTCATCGCCTAAAAGTCACTCCGATGGTCATCGGTTTGACGATTGTTGCATTCGGCACTTCCACCCCAGAACTTGTTGTCAATTTGGTATCTTCATTGGAAGGGAGCTCTGCACTTGCCTTGGGCAATGTTGTCGGCTCCAACATTTTCAACACATTAGCTATTCTGGGCATTACAGCCTTAATAGTTCCTTTAGGGGTAAAGAAAATGACTACTTGGGTGGAGATACCTCTTGCTGCTTTGGCTGCAGCGTTAATACTACTTTTCGTCTACGGAGAAAGAGATTGTATCATCACCCGCACGGAAGGAATTTGCTTGCTGGTATTTTTCATCATTTTTCTGATATACACTTTTGTATTGGCAAAAACATCAATAGACAGTGAAGAAGAAAACCTTCAAATCAAAGACTACTCTATATGGAAATCCTGTCTATTTATCCTTATAGGTCTTGGTGGTCTGATTATTGGCGGTCGGTTATTGGTAACCAATGCTATCTATATCGCACAAGCATTCGGTATTTCAGAACGAATCATCGGCTTAACAATTGTTTCCATCGGCACGTCTTTGCCCGAACTTGCCACCTCTATCATTGCAGCCCATAAAAAGAATGCCGACATAGCGATAGGTAATGTCGTTGGTTCCAACATTTTCAACACATTCCTAATTCTAGGGGCTTCCGCTACCATCACCCCCCTGCAAGCTCCTGTCGGTAGTATGCTCGACCTGACAACCAACATCGTATCATCTGTTCTACTATTCATATTTATATTCACAGGACAAGGTCGCAAAATTAATCGTTGGGAAGGTGGTATATTTTTTACCATGTACATCCTATACATGATATTACTAATTCAAGGCTTTAACATTGAATGAAATTAAAATAAACTAACAATTTAAATATTATAGAAACATGAAAAAGAGCTACATTATTCTAATCGTCATTGCAGTTGTTGTTCTAAGCATCTTTGCTTGGTTCAAAAACACTTACAACGGAATGGTTAACATGCAGGAAGACGTATCTGCACAATGGTCAAATGTTGAAAACCAATACCAACGCCGTCTGGATTTGATTCCCAATCTGGTCAACATCGTCAAGGGATATGCCGCACACGAGCAAAATACGCTCAACGGTGTGGTGGAAGCCCGTGCCAAAGCAACACAAATGCAAATCAACGTAGACAATCTGGACGAAGCAGCCATGAAAAAACTGAATGCAATACAAGGAGAATTGTCCACGGCTCTATCCAGACTAATGGCCATAACGGAAAACTATCCCGAACTGAAAGCCAACGAAAATTTCCGCGATTTACAAGCCCAATTGGAAGGGACAGAGAACCGAATCGCCGTCGAACGCCGCAAATTCAATGACACGGCACGTATCTACAACACCGGTATTCGTCAATTCCCTAAAAACATACTGGCAGGAATGTTCGGCTTTACACCAAAGCCTTATTTCGAGGCTAATGCCGGTGCCGAGAATGCTCCTAAAGTAGAATTCTAATATTCTGATATTCTTATGTCTCCATCAAAATATTTCACTAAAGAGCAGAAAGAGTCCATGGTTGCCGCCATACAGGAAGCGGAGAAGAATACCTCCGGCGAGATTCGCATCCATTTTGAGAATCACACCCACAAAGAGGTGCTTGACCGGGCTGCTCAGGTGTTTGCAGAATTGAAAATGCACAAGACAGCACTCCGCAATGGAGTGCTGATATACATTGCATTGGAAGACCACAAATTGGCTATCCTCGGAGATGCAGGAATCAATGCCAAAGTGCCTAACAATTATTGGAACGATATCAAGAATCAATTGGCGGACGATTTTAAGCAAGGCGATGTATGCGGCGGTGTATGCAAAGCAGTCCATACAGTCGGACTGCAACTAAAAAAATTCTTCCCATACCAGGATGACGATATCAACGAACTACCAGATGACCTTTCATTCGGGCAAGAAAAATAAAATACTAATGAAAAACAGAAACATACTTCTATCTTTATGGCTATTGCTATTTTCAATTGCCACACAAGCACAGGATTTTCCTGAGCCACTGCTTCCCCGCAGAATCGTAAACGACTTGACGGAGATGTTCTCTTCTCATGAAGCAGATGCTCTGGAACAAAAACTCCGACATTTCAATGACACATCCTCTACTCAGATAGCTATTGCCACAGTGCCATCCCTCCAAGGCTACGAACCTAACGACTACGCCCAACGTCTTGCTGAAAAATGGGGTGTCGGTCAAAAAGGGAAAGACAATGGTATATTAATTCTCCTGAAACCTAAAACAAAGGATGAAAAGGGGCAAATTGCTATTGCAGTCGGATATGGTCTTGAAGGTGTTGTCCCTGATGCTGTCGCTTCTCGTATCATTCGAGAAGAAATCATTCCGGAATTTCAGCAAGGCAACTACTACAAAGGGATTGATCGGGCAACCACAGTCCTTATACAACTGACCAGCGGCGAATTCACGGCTGAGCAATATGCTGATGACGACACTGGTGCCGGATTGATTTTACTGCTTTTCCTATTGATATTCATCACTCCACTATTCTTACGCCGCCGCAAAGGCTACACAGCTGGCAACCATCGAAACAGCGGGAATGGGTTCCCACCCATCTTCCCAGGAGGCTTCGGCAGCAGTCGTAGCAGTTTCGGATCTTTTAGCAGCGGAAGCGACAGCTTCAGAGGATTCGGAGGCGGCAGTTTCGGCGGTGGAGGCGCTAGTGGCAGCTGGTAATCATGTGTCAGAGAATAAAGTCCGCATTATAGGTTTATCTACCCGATGGACATGTAAAAAAAATACTGACAGCATGTCCATCGGACTACAATTAGAAAGCAAAACAATTGTTGACAAAACGTCCAAAAAGGTTAGGGCATATTCCATTGAGAATAAGGGAAATGCGACAAATAAGAATTATAATACCTGACATCGCCTGTCACCTCTTCACCCAACCAAGACGGATACGTAAAAACCTCATCCTCGCTCTCTAATTCCACTTCTGCTATCACCAACCCTTCATTCTCGCCTGCAAATTCATCCACTTCAAACACGTGTTTTCCCACCTTGACCAAATGACGTACCTTATCAATAACTCCCGGTTCACATAACTTCAGCAATTCTCGAGCATCTTCAACAGGAATTTCTTTTTCCCACTCAAACCGACTCATCCCTCCTTTATCCCCACTTCCCTTGACTGTGATGAATCCACGTTCACCTCGGATACGAATTCTCACAGTCCGCTCCGGCACCGATGACAAATAACCTTGACAAATACACTCTGAAGCATATACCTCTCGCTTATACTCTCCATTCACCAAAAACTTACGTTCGATTTCTTTGTTCATAAGCATTTATATTATTATATGTCATTACAATAACTGCTTCACACCTTCTCTACATTCACTTGTCTGTTGCCATCCAAGTGAAGAATTCCATTAAACTCTCCTCCGGCATCATCCTTAAATCCGGATAATTTACCGGTTTTACCCTTCAACACCAACGTCTCCACCTGTTTTTGCGTAAGTTTTTTCCCCTGTATCTCCATTGGAATAAGGAAATCACACGATTTACGGAAGAGGGAACATCCCCATGCCGTTTTCCCTTTCACCACCTCTCCCTGCCCGCACTTGGGACAAGTCAACCGAACCGGTTTCACTTCTTTAGGGGACGTTCGTTTCTTTTTCTCTTCTTTGCTATTATCTTTTAA
>CAKVCR010000090.1 GCA_934725835.1 uncultured Odoribacter sp. | reverse complement strand
CATTACAACCAAACCCTATCACCAAAGGAATGAACGACTTGCCATGCAAACCAATCTTATGCATCAACCTATCCATAATAAAAGCAGCTCTCGCCATATATCCGGTATCTTCCATCAAAGAAATAAAAAAGAAGAGAATCAAAATATTAGGCAAAAAAACTATTACTCCTCCGACACCTGCAATAATTCCATTCACCAACAAATCATTTAAAGGTCCTTCAGGCAGCATACCAGCCACCCATTCACCCAAAGCAGTCACACCCATATCAATCCAATCCATCGGATAATTTCCTAAGGAAAAGGTCGCTTGAAATGTCAGCCACATAAAAAAAATCAAAAATGGGAATCCCAACCATTGGTGAGTTAGTAGAGTGTCAATGGCGTTCGTCAGCTGCCGTTTATCTTTCTCTCCAGGATTATAGGTTTCCTGCAGAGCTCCACGAATAAATCCATATTTAGCATTAGTGATGATCGTTTTGGTATCCTCCTTGTACTCTTTTTCCAATTGCGTAATCTCCTTATCTGCCACTGCCATAATCTGTTCATAATTCGGAACGGAATGCAATTGTTCTTGCATAATACGGTCATTCTCGAGTAACTTAATGGATACAAAACGCGGGACATACATATCTGTAATTTCCTTATTTGATATGACAACAGATTTTATTCGGCTAATTGATTCTTCAATCTCCTGACCATAATTAATATGCACATGTCGAGCTTCTGTCGCCTTATCTTCAAATACCTCAATAATTTTATCCAGCACTTCAATAATACCAATTCCCCGCGAAGCTGTCGTCGGAACAATAGGAATCCCCATCAACTGCCCCAAATAGGCATAATTCAATTTAGCACCACCTGCAAGCAATTCATCATACATATTCAATGCCATCACGACACGAATATTCATGTCTATCAATTGGGTAGTCAAAAAAAGATTACGCTCTAAATTAGAGGCATCCACCACATTCAAAACAAGATCGGGATGATGCTTGGTAATATACTCTCTGACATATATTTCTTCTGCAGAATACTCAGTCAAAGAATAAGTTCCAGGTAAATCTATCAGATTGATTGTATAACCTTTATGATGTAAAACACCCTGTTTAGCATCAACTGTAACACCGCTGTAATTACCTACCCTCTCGCGCATTCCAGTTGCTCGGTTAAACAGAGATGTTTTTCCACAGTTGGGATTCCCTACCAAAGCAATATTAATTGTCCGCGTTTTTTCATGCACTTCCCGGGCAATATCTTCCTCTGTAAACGTTCCATTAAACCCTTCTGGCATCTCTCCGGAAATGCGCACTACTTCAATCAAAGATGCCTCACTTCTTCTCAAAGAAATATGGCTGTCCATCAATTTGTATTCTATAGGGTCGTGCAACGGAGCATTTTTAATTACCAATACTTTTTCACCCTTCACAAATCCCATCTCTACAATTCTATTGCGAAAACTACCATGACCATGCACTTTGATAATCACACACTCATCCCCTGTTGCTATATCCGAAAGTTTCAAATAATCATTGTCCATTATTTCACATATTTACTCACAAAGATAGAAAATCCACCCAACAAATGTAATACCTAAAAATAGGTATTAAGCCAAGGTTGTTATTTATTTTTCTTAAATAATTTACTCAACACTTGCACCAATCCTTCCATACTCTCTACCCGATTAATCATCGAAATACTGTGAAACGTCGTAGAATCATCACCGACCCCCATCTGCATAGGATAGATTAATATACAATTCACTGTATTAAAATACTTATTTATATAAGTCGGCACATACTCCATATGACGCGAATAAGAAGGAAAACCAGGACGACTCATCACCAATGCCAACGCATCATTATCTTGCACGGCATTAGCTACCTCTGAAAAGTTCGCCCAATTTGCGAACTCTCTACACTCCACATCTATCGTATGTTTAGCATTTACTAATTTTAAAATATTCAGTACATTCTGATGCCCATAAATTACAAACTTAGTTCCTAGATTTTTGCCTATATTCCAAATACTAAGCAACCAATACGGAAACCCCACCTCTTTCTCTGCATCTTCAGGAATCACAACAATGCAACGCTTTATCGTTGCAATTGGCTGAATCGGTCTGTAAGCAATCGTCGTTGTCGCACACTTGGCCAAGACCTCTTCTGTCAACTTACCCAAAAACTCTCCAGAAATATATTTTCCTGTACGCAACCCCAATACGATATCTGTAATTTTATTCTCCTTAGCCACATTACGGATTCCATTCACAACATTTAAATCATATCGCAATACAGTACTGATATGCTGATCTGTTGCTGCTGCTACTTTAACCGCTTTTTCCAACAACATCTCCGAGCGTTTAGAAGCTGCAGGATCATTATTCTCCGACTTGATAATACTGACAGCTGTCATTCGGGCTTTACTCCTCTTCGACTTAATTGCAGCACCCAATGTAATCAACTCGCCGACATTTTCTTCATTACTCAAAGGAATCAATATCCGCTCTTCTTCAATATCGCTATCATCGGCCACATTCCCGCTGACCTCTGCGATTGCAATATTCTGTGCAGCCCTTTGGGTTACAAATGATGCAATAGTACACGTCACCAATATCATAATGATTGTTCCGTTCAACACATCCTCATTCAACAAGCGAATTAAATTTCCATCTGTATCTGTTCCCAACACGACATTATAACCTATCAATACGGCTGCCAAAGTTGCTGCAGCCTGCGCATTACTCAACCCAAACAGCAGACGTCCCTCATCACGAGTCAACTTAAAATTTTTCTCAGTCAACCATGCTGCTGCATATTTCGTCAGAGTAGCCACCACACACATCATGCCTGCCACCAACAAAGCATTCCAACCTGCTGCAAACGTTTTGACATTAACCAACATTCCCACACCTATCAGAAAAAATGGAATAAATATAGCATTTCCAACAAAATCAATCCGGTTCATCAATGCCGAAGTATTCGGTATCAACTTATTTAAAGCCAAACCAGCCAAAAATGCTCCGATAATCGCTTCCAAACCAGCTGCTTCAGCCAAAAAAGAGGCAAGAAACACTAATGCCAATACAAAAATATATTGTCCGACAGAATCATCATAACGCTTAAAAAAGGCTCGCCCAACAATGGGGAAAACAACTAATACAATCGCAGTAAAAACAATGCTCGACAAACTGAGTTTTATCCAAAATGTTTCATTTATCTCACCGACAGACATTCCAACAATAACAGCCAATACCAACAAAGCCAGGATACAGGTGATTACGGTTCCGCCAATCGCAATACTGACAACCCTATTTCGAGTAATTCCGTATTTACTGACAATAGGATAAGTTATCAATGTGTGAGAAGCGTACATACTGGCTAACAAAATAGAAGTCTGCCATGAAAAATCCAAAAAATAGACACTCGTCAAAGTGCCGACAATCATTGGAATCAAAAAGGTATAAGCTCCAAATGTCAAAGTCTTGCCGTAATTCTTCCGCAAGTCTGCCATATCAATCTCCAGGCCTGCTATAAACATTATATATAACAACCCGACAGTTCCAAATAGCTCAATACTACTATCTCTCAGCATAATCCCCAAGCCATTCGGACCAATCAAAGCTCCAGCTAAAATCAAACCTATCAAGTCAGGAATCCTCAAACGATGTAAGATTACTGGGGCCAATAATATGATAAAAAGTATTACCGCAAAAATCAATACTGGATTTGTCAACGGCAGGGTTATAAAAGCTTGCAGCATAAAAAGAAATTAATTATATATTAGTAAAAAAGGAGCCAACAGGCTCCCTTTATTATTCTTCTTCATTACGAATAATCGTCTGTTCTCTATCAGGACCGACAGAAACAATTTTAATAGGCACCCCTAATTCCTCTTCCAAGAAATTGATATAAGCATTAAATTCTTCAGGAAATTCATCTTCTGAAGTCATTTGTGTCATGTCCGTTTTCCATCCTGGCAACTCAACATACACAGGTTCGACTTCTTCACAAATATCAAATGGGAATTCCTCCGTTTCCTGACCGTCAATTTTATAAGCTACACAAGCCTTCACGGTATCAAAAGTGTCCAATACGTCACTCTTCATCATAATCAGGTTCGTCACGCCATTTATCATAATGGCATATTTCAAAGCCACCAAATCAATCCATCCACAACGACGCTTGCGCCCAGTTACAGCACCGAACTCATGTCCTAGTTGACCAAGTTTATCTCCTGTTTCATCAAACAATTCTGTAGGGAAAGGTCCGGCTCCTACACGAGTACAATATGCTTTAAAAATTCCATATACTTCGCCGATACGACGAGGAGCGACTCCCAAACCGGTACAAGCTCCTGCACAAATGGTATTAGAAGAGGTCACAAAAGGATAAGAGCCAAAATCCACATCCAACATCGTACCTTGAGCACCTTCTGCCAAGACACTTTTCCCCTCTTTCAGTAAATTATTGATTACATGCTCACTGTCTATCAGCTTGAATCTCTTCAAATACTCCAATGCTTCAAACCACTCTTTTTCTAAAGCAGCAACATCATATTCATAATTCAAGCCTCTCAGAATCACTTCATGTTTTCCTTTGGCAATTGCATATTTTTCTTCGAAATTGAGTAATAAATCCCCCACTCTCAATCCATTTCTGCTAATCTTATCTGTGTATGTCGGGCCGATACCTTTTCCGGTTGTACCTACCTTAGCAGCACCCTTGGCAGCCTCATAAGCAGCATCCAAAATACGGTGTGTAGGCATAATCAAATGAGCTTTCTTGGAAATACACAATTGCTTTGTCAAATCATGTCCGCTTGCTGCTAAAGCCTCAGCTTCTTGCCGGAACAATATAGGGTCTAAAACGACACCATTACCGATAATATTCATTTTACCGCCTTGGAAAATACCAGAAGGTATTGAGCGAAGCACATACTTCTGTCCCTCAAACTCCAATGTATGACCGGCATTGGGTCCTCCTTGGAAGCGAGTTACAACATCATAGTTGGGTGTCAATACATCTACCACTTTTCCTTTTCCCTCATCTCCCCACTGTAATCCAAGCAATACGTCAACTTTCATCATCTAAACTGTTTATAAATATTATAAAGCTTATGTTCAATCTTTTGATACGTTTGAACTGTAACGCACAAAAGTAGCCAAATTTCCTTAATTAATCAACAACTTTCATCAACTTCTTCTGCACAAGATTTACATATGCCATACACATAGAGCAGATGGTGATGCACAATGAATTGGTGTCTTTCTTGCATTTGTGCAACAACCTCATCAATACGTGGATCCGAAAATTCCTCCACTCTGCCACATTTCTGACATATCAGATGCTCATGGTGTTTATTGTTAAATGCTTTCTCATATTGTGCAATATTATTCCCAAATTGATGTTTGATTACCAATTTACAATCCAACAACAAATCTATTGTATTATAAAGCGTTGCTCGGCTTACCCGATAATTTTTGTTCTTCATGAACATATATAGAGACTCTATATCGAAATGCCCTGAATGCGAATAAATTTCATCCAAAATAGCATACCTCTCCGGAGTTTTTCGATGTCCCTTTTCCTGTAAATAAACAGTGAACAACTCTTTAACCGTCTCCTTTATCTCATCCATATCAAATTATCGTCCTATTTATTATCACTTTTCATCAGATTCTACACGCACCACAGTCTCTACACCCTTAACAGCTGCTATTTGAGCCACAATCCGCCCCAAATCATCCGTATTATGGACATACAGATGAATCATCCCTTCAAAAATTCCATCACGCGCTTCCACATGCACCATCCGCATATTCACCATCTCCTCTTTGGCTATCAATCCGGTTACCTCACTGACTATACCCGGAGTATCAATACCTGTAATTTTTATCACTGCCAAGAAGGACATTAATTTATGGCTCACCCATTTGACCGGTACAATCTTATCGCCGAAACTAGCCATAAGCCGGATTGCCTCCGGACACGAACGTTTATGCACCGTTACCTTTGTTCCTGCAATATTCATTCCCACGACATCGTCACCAGGGATAGGATTACAACATGGTGCAATTGCAAAATCCGAATTCAAATCAATCCCCTGCTCCGGTACCCCTTTCTTCTTCCCTTCTGAATCTTTGCCGTTCCACAAAAACTGCAGATTCCAATATTTGATAAATTTATTTTCAGGACGCTTTTTCAATATCTTCTCCAAATCCTCGGGTACAATTATTCTTTTACCGATTTCCACATACAAATCATCCCGATTATTAAGTCCATAATGCAACAATGCTTTGTTCAACGTATCAGCTGTAGGCGGCAGACCTAATTTCTTGACAACTCCCTCATACAAATCGATTCCACAACGCATCAATTCTTTCCTCTCTTTCTTAAAAGTTGCATTAATATGTGTCCGAGCCTTGGCTGTTACAACGAAATCCAACCACTCTTTCTGTGGTTTTTGCTTGTCACTAGTCAATATTTCAACCTGGTCACCACTGGCTAATTTATGACTCATAGGCACCAATTTGTGATTGACTTTAGCTCCGATACAGGTATTACCGATTTCTGTATGTATATCATAAGCAAAATCCAAAGCTGTCGCCCCTTTAGGTAAAGTACGCATATATCCTTTAGGAGTAAACACACGGATTTCCTTTGTAAAAAGATTCAATTTAAATTCATCTAGAAATTCCAATGCCGTAGCATCCGGCTGATCCAGAATTTCCTTAATTCCTGCCAACCATTTATCCAATTCAGAACTTTCACCCTCTCCTTTATACTTCCAATGGGCTGCTAAACCTTTTTCTGCCACTTCATCCATTCTCTCAGACCGAATCTGCACTTCAAACCATTGCCCTTCCGGTCCCATGACCGTCAAATGTAATGCTTCATATCCATTGGCTTTAGGTACACTCACCCAATCTCGTATACGTTCCGGCTTTGGACTATAAATATCTGTAATCAAAGAATATATATTCCAACATTGCCATTTTTCAGGCACCCCTTCCTTCGGCCTAAAAACAATACGCACTGCCAGCAAATCATAGATTTCGTCAAAACTGATGTTCCTCCGCTGCATTTTCAACCAAACAGAATAGACACTTTTCGTACGAGCGGTAATGGTGTACTCATACGTATTGTCTGTGAGTTTTTTACGTATAGGGTTGATAAATTCTTCAAACAAAGAGGAAAACTGATTCTTATAAGCCTCAATCTTTTTAGCAATTACCTGATACTCTTCCGGATGCTCATACTTCATGCTCAAATCCTCCAGCTCCGTTTTGATAGCATGCAAACCCATACGATGTGCAAGGGGAGCATAGATGTAAAGTGTTTCACTGGCTATTTTCACCTGCTTATGTTCTGGCATCGAAGCCAAGGTTCTCATATTATGCAGGCGGTCGGCGATCTTTATCAATATCACTCTGACATCATCTGCCAATGTTAAAATCATTTTACGGAAACTCTCTGCCTGTTGGCTCGTTTCAGACCCCATCACACCGCTGATTTTTGTCAAACCGTCCACAATGGATGCAACCTTAGGACCAAACAGATTGGAAATATCTTCCACCGTATAATCTGTGTCTTCCACTACATCATGCAATAAAGCAGAAATCACCGACGTTGCACCCAAGCCTATTTCCTTTGTAGCAATTTTCGCCACTGCCAACGGATGCATAATATATGGCTCACCGGAGCGCCTTCGTACTCCTTTATGTGCTTCATTTGCAAACTCAAAAGCTTCTTTTATCTTTTGAATATCCTCCTTTGTTGTATCTTTTCGCAAAGACTTCAACAAATCTTCAAAAGCATCTCTTATCTGTTCTTGCTCTGTCATACTAGAGATTTTACTTTGTCCAAAGATAATAAAATTTTATTATCAACCATATTATCTCAACATATTTGCACGCGCCTGCACTTAATTTTTTCTCCCATAAAAACGCTCCCCGTCTGTTCAAATATATCTGCTTTATCTGTAGTATAATAACTTATACTTTCTCCCTTAGACAAATACATCTCCATTTCCGGATGACGTAATAAATAATCTCTCAAACTATCTGCTACAATATGCCCTTGTCCGATAATACGCACATGTTCAGGGACCATTTGCTTGATTAAAGGACGCAATAATGGATAGTGCGTACATGCCAGAATTATGGTATCCAAAAGAGGATCTGCAGCAAACAATTCATCTAAATATTTTCGTACAAAATACTCAGCCCCCTCGCCGGAAAGTTCGTTATTCTCAACCAACGGCACCCACATCGGACAAGCCAGCTGAGTAATATGGAATTTATCCTTGCCAAACAACTTCTCTATCTCTATAGGATATGAACCGGACACAACCGTCCCTCGGGTGGCCAATATACCTATATGACCATTTTCAGAATACTCTGCCAACGCTTCCACACTGGGACGAATCACACCTAACACCCTCTTATGTGAATCTATCAACGGTAAATCCACTTGCTGAATTGTCCTCAAGGCCTTGGCAGAAGCTGTATTACAAGCCAAAATCACCAAACGGCATCCCATTTCAAATAATTTTCTTACAGCTTCGCCCGTATAATGATACACAGCTTCAAACGACCGAGAGCCATAAGGAGCACGGGCATTGTCCCCCAAATAAATATAATCGTATTGCGGCAATACTTGAACAATCTCTTTCAAAATCGTGAGACCCCCGTAACCGGAATCAAATACACCGATACATTCTCCCTGCTTCATAACCTATAGAAGTAAAAAAAGCCGCCTAAAAGGCGGCCTCCATATCGTTTATAAATCTTATTGCAGACCCAATTTCTTCTTTACCAAAGGAAGAACATCTTCTGTATTATCTGCATTATAAAGAATTCCTCCCTGACTCAAGTCAAAAATATAGGTAAAACCATGCTCTTTACCCACTGCCTTGATAGCATTCAAGGCCTTATCCATAATCGGCTGCATCAACTCTGCCTGAGTTTTTTCCAAGTTATCCATTGCAATCTGCTGGAAACTCTGGATTCTCTGCTGCAATTCCTGCAATTCCTGTTCTTTAGAAGCACGGATTACGTCAGACATTGCCTTCCCGTTTTTAGAATACTCATCCAACTTCATCTTAAATTGCTCCTGCATATTTGTCAATTCCTTTTCAATCTCAGTCTGTTTTGTCTCCATTGTCTTGCGGGCTGCAGCCATTTCCGGCATAGCCTGAATCAATTTCTGAGTTTCGATGTGCCCCAATTTAACCTGAGCAGACACTCCCATTGCGGTCAATAAAAATGCAACAACCGCTACTAATTTAAACATATTCTTCATACTTTCTGGTTTTGATTTCTATTTCAATTATCATCGTGTCACAAAAATAGTAAAATAAATCCACTAATCAAGGATTTTACTAAAATTCCTGACCTAATACAAAGTGGATTTGTGAACCTGCAGCACCATCACGTCCGGGCACTTTGTCAAATCCATATCCCCAGTCAATACCTAACAGACCGAACATCGGTAAAAATACTCGCAAACCGAGACCGGCAGAACGGTAAAGATTGAACGGCTCAAAATCCTTCAATTCATACCAGGAGTTACCTGCTTCCAAGAATGCCAAAGCATAAATAGTTGCAGAC
>CAKVCR010000089.1 GCA_934725835.1 uncultured Odoribacter sp. | reverse complement strand
CCATTAATCACAGCGTCCGCGAAATCAATGATTTTGACGTCTCTTTGATTGATGAGATTTACAAGAATAACAATGGTATGCCTGTAGACAAGGTCTTCCCGGGACAGACGCTGAAAGGCAATTCCTATTACATATTGCGTAATGGCAATGCCTCTGTGTTGGCGTGCTATGACCCGTTTTCTCAAGTGGTACGTAAAATTGAAAAACCGAATGTATTCGGTATCTATCCTAAAAATGCAGAACAGGCCTTTGCTGTGGATGCTTTGCTGAATCCCAATGTACAGCTGGTGGCTATCAGCGGGAAGGCGGGTACAGGAAAAACATTGCTGGCTTTGGCGGCTGCTCTCCAGCAGAACAAGGGGTATGAGTTTATCTACCTCGCACGCCCGATTGTTGCGCTTTCCAGCAAGGATTTGGGCTATCTTCCCGGAGATGTCAACGAAAAGGTCGACCCCTACATGCAACCGCTTTTTGACAACCTTGGTTTTATCAAACGCCGTTTTAATATGCACAGTGCCGAGAATCGTCTGATTGACGACTTGCAGAAGGAGCAGAAACTGTTGATTTCGGCTTTGGCATATATTCGTGGTCGGAGTCTGTCGGATGTCTTTTTCATTGTCGATGAAGCGCAGAATCTCACGCCGCATGAGGTCAAGACAATCATTACCCGGGCAGGAGAAGGTACCAAGATGGTTTTCACCGGAGACATCGATCAGATAGATACTCCCTATCTGGACAAAAAGTCAAATGGGTTGTCTCATCTGATTGACAAGATGGAGGGTCAGGATATCTTTGCTCATGTGCATCTTGAGAAAGGCGAGCGAAGCCGGTTGGCCGACCTGGCAAGTGATTTGTTGTAGAAATAAGTATTTAACAGATAGAATATGAATAAAACGTATCTTTTTTTAGCGAATGGGTTTGAGGATATAGAGGCATTGGCCGTTGTGGATATTCTGCGCCGTGGAGGGGTAGAGGTATTGACGGTTGCCATTGCGGATAGTCAGGAAGTGACGAGTGCTCACGGAGTGACGGTAAAGGCCGATACACTCTTGAAAGAAGTACTCTCTGCCCGGGCAGAGTGTCTGATTTTCCCGGGCGGAATGCCGGGTGCCGAGCATCTGGGCAATTGCAAACCATTGATGGAGTGGATGCAGAGTCACTATGATGCCGAGGGACGTGTAGCTGCTATTTGTGCTGCTCCGGCCATGGTTTTGAGTCAGTTGAATGCAGGTCGTCGGTTGCGGCTGACCAGCTATCCGGGATTTGAGCAGTGCCTGCCCAATGCGGAGGTATTGGCGGATGGTGTAGTTGTTGACGGACGGGTCATCACCGGTAAAGGACCGGGGTTCGCTGTTCCGTTTGGTCTTGCAATATTGCGTGAATTGCGTTCTGCAGAAGTGGCAGATACGGTTGCTGCCGGAATGTTGCTTGCCTGATAAGGATTTGCCTGATGAGCCTGTCTGCAACCGGCTTGTCAGGCATTTTACATGATGATGAAATTACCGTCAGGAAATTTCCCAACCCATGAGCATGCCCAGCGTCCGCAGCGGTTCACCTCGTATACACGACTGAAAAATCCCCGTTGTCCGATAATGCGTTCTACGCATGCCCAGGCGGTATCTCGTTTGATAAAGTCCAAAATCTCCTCCTCAATGCCGGATTGGTCTTCGCCGGTCTCTTCTCCGATGCGGTCTTCCATGTCGCATATGGCTTCATACACTTCATTGCCGATAGCCAGGCTTACCGCTTCAAAGATTGCGTCAATCTGCTCGTCATTCAGCTTTTCCAACGCTTTTTTCTCGATGGCTGCACAATTGCGTTCCCACACCTCCAACATCTCTTTTCCGTGCGTGTCGCAAGCTTCCCAAACGGTATCCACCACCCAGTAGGTCTGAGAGGGTTCGCCCGTATTTTTCAGCCAGGAAATAGTTTTGATTTCTTGGATAAACTCATCTATCGTCTTCTGTTGTTGTGGCGTCCAAAGCATAGCTGTCATCTGTTATTTGATATTCCAAAGATTGAATCTTTACGCAAAGATATACAAATTAGCAGTTTTCTGCTACTATTTCTGCCAAGTCTTTTACGGGAATCTCCGAACTGTTTTTGCCGAATGTCTTTTTGCATAGCGGACAGGCCGTTACCAGTACGTCGGGTCGATAAGCAAGGTATGCATTCAGGGCATCCCGGCTGATGACTGTGCGTTGGGCAGGACTGATATGAGTGTTGGCTAGCGAACCGCCGCAACAGAGTGATTTTTTGCCATCGTATGGAGTGGGAATACGTTGGCTGACGGTTTGCAACACCTTTTCAGGTGCGGCATACACACCGTTGCCGCGTCCCAGTTCACATGGGTTGTGGAACACGGTTTTTACCTCGCTCTGGCGGGGATGTAGTGCATTTTCTGCAATCAGCTGTTCCAGATACTCGCTGTGGTGCATCACCCGGATATCCAATTTATAATCCTCTTTGAAAGTCTTATAGCAGATGGGACACGAAGTCACGAGTATTTCTGCACCACTTGCTGCGATAGCTGCTTTGTTTTTTTCGATGATGACGGAAGCTGCATTGTGGTTGCCTGCCAGCAGCATCGGGCGGCCGCAGCAAATGCCGCCGCCTTCGTCAACAAAGGTGTACTCGACGCCGGCTCTCTCAAAGAGATAGCGCATTGCTTGGATGACATTGGGTGTCAGCTGCCCCATACAGCCTGCAAAGTAAGCCGTTTTCGCCTTCCGGAGTGTCGGGGTAGGCACATAGGCATAGGTGTTTTTTGTGATATGCGTATAATCCTGTCGTTGACTGAGTCTGATAGCATTGAGACGTAAGTCCACCGGACAGGCAGCTTCGCAGCGCCCGCACATCAGACAGTTGGAGTCTGCCTCTGAATGGTCAAGATGGTGGCGCACTTTTTTCAGGAAGTACACGGGTTGTGTGTCTTTCATTCCTAAAGAGGTGCCTAATTGACACTGGTCGATGCAGATGCCGCAGCGTGAACAGGCATACAGTTGAAATTTGCTGATAGAGGTGAATTTGCGTCCTTGTCTGATTCCCCAGTTTTTCAAAAAGATGTATACGATTTCTGTCGGGATGTGCATATACCGAGAGAAAGGCAGCAGCAGGAAGAAAAGTCCCAATGCCGAAGAATAGGCCCACCAGGCAGTGTAGGAGAGGTGTTCTATGGGCAGGAAACTGCCGAAGAATTCACCGGCATGGTGTGTCAGGAATCCTCCGCCTCCGCGTACGCCGCTGGTGAAGCTCTCCGCCAGGAAGCGCAGGGGGAAGATAAGCCACAATACTGTCAGTATCAGCCGGTCGAAAGGACGGTGTCTGGTGGTGCGTTTCATGCCTAATGCTCTGGAATACATTCGTTTGAACCATGCCAAGACCAGTCCCGATAGAATCATCAGCAGGACGAGGTCCATCAGGAAGGCAAAAGTATTGCTATACGGGAAGGTCTCTTGCGCCGGATGGAAAAAGCGGAAGAAGATGGCAAAGTAGGGGGGATTCAACAGACTGGTGTGATAGACCAGCGACTCTATTTTACCAATGACAATCAAGAGGAACCACCCCAAACCGAAGCACATGTGCATATACCCGAGGAAAGGGCTGGTGCGGTATATCTTGTGGTGAACCAGACACTCTAAAAACACCTCCCGGATTGCTTTCAGCGTCTTGAGGGTGAACATATTTTTGAGGATTGTACGCCTCTCTTCATGCGAAAATCTGCGTATCCAGCGGAAATAGGTCACAGCCAGATAGATAAGCAGGATATTGAGCCCGATGGTGAAGGGGAGTACAAACGGATCGTAATACATGATAGTGGGTTATAGTGGTTGATTGTCGATATATTTTAGCATACTGAGGATCATTCGCCGGGTATCCACGCCTCTCGGGCATACGAGCAGACACTTGCCGCACAGCATACATTTGTTGAGCTGTTCGTACACCTCGCTGTTTTCGCCTCGTTTCATCAGCATCTGCAGTTTGCGGATGTTGAATTCAGTGAACGAGCCTGCTGTGCAGGTGGCGGTACAACCTCCGCAACCGATACATAGACGTGAACTTGCCACCTCGGCGTCTACGTGTTCTGCCAGGTTGCGGTCGTTTTTGTCATAGTCGATGACCCGTGCTCCGTTAATGGTAAATCCCCAGAAATTGGCCATAGTGTCTTTTCGGTTTTATTATTTATTGCTTCATGGTTTTCAGATAGTTGCAGATATCCATCGCTGCCGAGCGTGCATCTGTCAGCGTATCCGTCAGATTCATGGGGGCAGTGCTGCATCCCGCCACGAACACACCCTCTGCATTCGTGCGGTTGGGGGTATAGTGGGGGTCTTTCACCTGCAGAAAACCGTTGGGTGCAAGGTTCAACCCCAGTTCTTTGGCAAGATAGCGACCGCCCTCCGAAGGCTCCATCCCCACCATCAACACCATCAGGTCGAGTGTCATGCGCAGAGGTTTTCCCACCAGCGTGTCCTCGCATTTCACATACAGCTGTTTGTCACGGTTTTCCGATGCTTCCGACAGGCGTCCGCGTACGAATTTGATGCGGTATTTCTCCTGGGCTTCCCGGTAGAGTTCTTCATATCCGGGACCGAACATGCGCATATCCATGTAAAAGCAGAGGATTTCAGCTTCCGGAAGCATCTCCCGCAGTTCGATAGCCTGTTTCACTGCCGTGATGCAGCACACCTTCGAACAGTGGTAGTTGCAGATTTTTTCATCCCGTGAGCCCACGCATTGTATCATCCCGATTCGTTTCGGTACTGCTCCGGTTGTCGTGGTGATGCTGTGGTTGATAAACAGGTTTTCCAGCTCCACAGAGGTGATGACATTTTCATAGATACCGTATCCGTACTCCTCTTTGCGGTGTGCATCGAATGTGCGGAATCCTGTAGCGACCAACAGGGCATCGCCTTTCAGCAGTGCGCCGTGGTTCAGTTCTATCGTGAATTTACCCGCATCCGTACGTGTTATTTTCACCGGCTCGGAGTTGGTATACACGTGGATAGAGGGATGTTGCAGGTGCTGTTTCAATTGTTGGCGCAACTCTTCGGCCTGTTTCCGGTCGGGAAACAGTTGATACCAGTTGTTCAGGTTGCCGCCTGTTTCGCACTCTTTTTCTATCAGGTCTACCTCTATTCCGGCCTCTGCCAGACGGTAGGCTGCTTCGCATCCGGCAGCTCCGCCTCCTATGATGATTACACTCATGTTTTTACTTTAAATAGGTTGGACATTTCGGGCGTCCCATGCTTTCGCCTCGCAGGTTTTTATATTTTGCTTCCGGGTCGTAGGGGATTCCCATTTTGTCTAATAGGGGCTCTACGTTTACCTGGTGCATTTGCAGACCGATTTCCCAGGGGTCATAACCCAACACCAGGGCGGCTGCCTCCTCGTAGGTCTACACCGGTATGCCGCATCCCTATTTTCCGTATGTGATGCCCTCCATCTCGCTGATGGTGTATTGCCATTTGTCCAGAAACATGGAGCAACCCGGACAGTTGGTGATGATGAAGTCCGGCTCGTAGGGCTGCATCGACTCGAATTTCTTCTTGGAATTGGCCACCGAGAAACCGCGGTTGGCAAGTACTAAGTAGTTGCGGAAACCGAATCCGCAGCAGTGTCTGCGCTCCGGATAATCTACGGGTTCGCCTCCCCAGGCTGTCACCATCCCCGATAGTACAGCCGGAAATTCCGCACCGCCGATACCCTTTGTCGGGAACATCTTGGCATAATGGCATCCGATGTGGTCCACCACCCGCAGCGGTCTCCCCGTGTGTACATCAGTCAGGCTGTGCATTTTCCGAGCAGCGATTTCGTTGCGGAATTTGTAGATGACATCCGACGTATGTGCCAGATTCTTAGGTTTCTTGAATTCCCTCCGTGTTGCTTTCCACAGGTACTCCCGGGTCTGTTCCTCAATCTCCGGATGTGTCTCCCACGTGTGGAGTATCTCGGTGTAGATACCGAACGAGGTGATGCATGATGGAGTCATGTTTTCAAATCCGGCTTCGGTCATCAGAGCAAAGTGGCGTGCCACCACCGTCATGATGGTCTCTATAGGCACCACGTCCGAGTGGTATCCGATACCGGTACAGGTGGTATGTCGGGGGTCGTCAAAGACGGTTTTGCCCAGGCGGTTGCCCAGAATATCCAGGTACGCCCATTCCGAACCGGGGAAAAAGGTCTGCCGGATACAGCTCCGGGCGTAGTAATATCTGTCATCGGCTATCTCTTTCTGATAGTCCTTCCATATCTGTTGTTTGCCTTCGAGATTCATGATTTCACGTTATTGGTGTTGCCCGTTGTTTGCCATATAGGTATGCAGGAAATAGCTCTCGTCGTCCATGCCCATCTCCTCGGCTTTCTCCAGCGAGCGGTTCTCTATCCGGTCCATAAATTCTTTTCCGCCGGTCACTTCAAAGATTTTCCGCAGCTCATCCAGTGATGCGTCGTCCACTTTCCGCAGCGCACCGGCACCCTCCTTCCGGTAGTTGGAATGCACCCGTTCGTAAAGGTCGTCCCGATGTTCGTATATCCATTCCCACACGGGTCCCTGTTCCGGATGCATCTCCGGTCGCACGATGTCCGGAGTCACGCAGTAGCCGTAGGTGAGGATGTTGTTTCCCAATACGCGTTTCAGTGCAAATTGCTGCCTTCCCTTCTCTGATTCGACGAACAGACCCTCCTCTTGCGACAGTCGGCGCAGGGCCATAATCACTCCCCCCGGAGTGTTGCTCCGTGGACAGCGAGTCTTGCACGACATGCATTCGCCGCAATACCAGATGGTTTCCGAGCGCAACAGGGTCTGCAGGCTCTCTTCGTCCTGGCGTTGCACGGTGTCTACAATGATGCGCGGGTCGTAACTGTAAAATTCTGCCGAAGGGCAGATGGCAGTACATACGCCACAGTTCATGCAGCTGTTCATACTCTCTTGGTAGTGGATGTCTTGTTGTAGTTTCTCGGTTAATTTTTGCATAATGCCGGTCTGTAATTGACACACTTTATCGACTGCAAAATTACCCGAAAGCTTGCGCTGTCCAAACAATGCAAATGCGTATTGGTCGGTGGTGTTTATACCTATGTTTAGATCATTCGCTGATTTTATGTATGGTCTTCATCAGCTGTTCGCCCAGACCAATGGTGTAGCCTTGGGAGATGAAGACAATGCGGTTAAAGGTGTCGGCAATGATGAAGATGGGCAGGGCATCGCTTTTCAGCTCCATGTTTTCCATAATCATCTTGCGGATGCTGTTATTCCGGTCCACTCCGTAGGTGATGGTTGCCGGCAGGGCAGGGAACTCTTCCGGGCGGTAGCTTGCCAGCTGTTTTTCATCCGGGAAGAGGAACACCATGCTGCGTCCCCAACTTTCAAAATCGCTCTTCAGGGCTGCTATGTCACGGATGGCATGGTTGGTCGGTTCCTGACGGGCTCCGAGTATTGCCACGACAAAATAGCCGCGTCCGGTCGTCTGCAGGATGCTCTGTGGCTCACTCTTGCCCTGTGACACGAAGAGAGCCTCCGAATTGAAGTTACCGATGACTTTCACCTCGTCGGGATTCTCGCGCATTACAAGTTCTATATGGGTATTCCGGTCCTGTTCGATGTTGAAGAAACTGACGTTGCTCAACACTCCGCCGCTTGCCAGACGTGTGCCGGTCACTAACATATAGTATCCGGTGTCCAGGGGCAGCCCCTCTTTCAGCAGTCGGCTCCAACAGCTGCTTTTGTCCTCCGGGAAGGTGAGCAGTTTGAAACGTCCGTTCTCATACCGTGAGAGTGTGAAATGGGAATAGTATACCGGGTCTGCCAACGCCTTTACGGGCTGATAACCGGCAGTCAGAGTGCCTTGTGGGGTATTTGCCGGCGCAGCGGCTGTGAAGTTTACGTCCTGCCACTCTCCGCCCTCGTTGGCATACTGGGTCTTGCCGGTCACCTCGTCGATACGTGCAGGTACGCCCAGACTGCGCAGGGCTGCCACGTAGAAGATGTCGCGCGAATGGCTGTCGGCAATGCGTGCGTTCCATACGCCGATGGGGGTCACCGGTATGCTTTGCGGATTCAGCTCGTCGTGCAGGGCGATATGTGTGTTGCACCATTGGGTCAGTACATCCGGATTCGCCTGTACGGCTATCGTATCCATGACTTTTGCCAGTTCCTGGCGCAGGAAGGCTTTATAGGCGCACAGCATCTCGTTGGAGATGCGCGGATTCAGTATATAGCGGTCGAATAGGGGATGGGATGTCTCGGGCGTTTCGTTGACATGGGCAGTGACCACCTCCTGCGGGATGTCTCTCAGGTCTTTGTCCGATACCTCCTGCAGCAGTCGGAGAGCGGTCTCCCGTCTGGTTTCGCATAGGGATTCCAATGCCGAAATCAATTCTTCGTGGTTACCGCGGGATGCCAGCAGCAGGGGGGTGAGCACCTGACTCTTTACAACCAACTCCTGTGCGATGGTGTTTGCCTGTTCGGCATCCGGGAAGGTGGAGGTATAGGCATTGCGGATGGAATCCTCCACAGCCATGCGGCGGTTGTTTTCTGTCCGCTGCTCGGGTGTGACGGTCACGGGTTTGTTGTTTTCGCTCGGAGGCACGATGTCTAAGGGTAGTTCGCATACCTCTCCGGACTTCCTGTCTAAAACGATGGTTATCAGGCTGTCTTTCTGGAATGACAGCTTGCCGAAACCGAATTTTTCTCCGTCAGTAGCCCAGACTAACATATCGCCTTTGCCGGCTGTCAGACCGGTTTTCCCCTGTCCGTCGGTCACTTTGCTTGCCACCGTGCAGTATTCGGCATAGTTGTATATCTTGAAATCCACCTGTGCGCCTGCCACTGCCTTGCCCTCTTCGTCGGTTACGGTCACCGTGGCATGGGTGCAGGGTGCATAGTTGTCTATCACATTGATTTCTGTGTAGCAAGGTGTTTCGCTCATTACCTCCTCCGGTCCGTTATAGCGACCGAATACCTTGGTGTGCATCAGCATGCCGCGGCTTGCCGGTGCGTTGAACCAGCCTAAATTGAGCACCGGTTCCGGTTCGCAGGCTCCTAAAAAGTACCATTCCCCGTCCACCCAGGCCTCTACCCACGCATGGTTGTCGTCGGTATGTGCCCAGCGAGGTGTGTACACCTGTCGGGCTGGAATACCTACCGATCGCAGGGCTGCTACTAAGAAGGTCGACTCTTCTCCGCAGCGTCCGTAGGCGGTCTTCACCGTCGCTAAGGGCGAGCTGGTACGCGAGTCGCTGGGGGTGTATACGGCTTTTTCATGACACCAGTGGTTCACTTCCAGTACAGCGTCATACAGGGAGAGGCCCTTTACCCGCTCTTCCAACTCTTCGTAGAACACCTGGCGTGAGTTGTCAAGGTTTTCGTTGTTTACCCGCACCGGCATCACAAAGTGGCGGAATTCCCGTTCGGGCACTCTCTTGCCCCATGGCATCTCCTCCCGGGCCCGCAGGGTGTAGCGCACGTTGTTCAGCCAGAACTGCAGGTCATAATCTGTCACATCGCCGATGGGCATGTAGGCATAGAGGAATTTGCACGCCTCCTCCTCTTCTTGGGTGAGGTTGTTCTCGTTGCCAATCCGGATACAGGGAAACAGTTCCTGCTTTTTCTGAAAGTCCTGTTCCACGCTCTCTCGTTCCTGCGGGTCCGTAATGAAATGCCGGCTCCTGCAGGAGGCAAGGCATCCGATTGCGATTATGCCCGCCAGAATAAGGTTGTTTAGTCTCATGGCTGATTGGATTGAGGCGCAATGCGCCGTTTTCCCGTTCCTATTTGATGTTTATGTTGTTGTAAAGGAATCGCTTGATTTTGTGTGTCGGAGTCTTTTCAAAAGGCTCGTGTTTTACCAGCACCAGTTGCAGTTTCGAGAAG
>CAKVCR010000088.1 GCA_934725835.1 uncultured Odoribacter sp. | reverse complement strand
GGACTCGTAGCTTAATGGATAGAGCACTTGGTTACGGCCCAAGAGGTTGTGGGTTCGACTCCCGCCGAGTTCACTCTAAAAGAAAAGACCTTCAAAGTCAAATGATTTTGAAGGTCTTTCTCTTTTCATAGGAAAGCCGGTCTATTCCCACTTTTTCAAAAGGAAGTGCGGATTGATACGGAAATATACTCCGAAAGAAAAACTGGTAGCACTACCCGGAGAGGTCACAACGCCCTCGTTGTCAATCATTTTACCGGGCATATACTGATAGACATCAACCTTTGCCCCTAAAGCGTAACGCTTTCCAAATGTCCGGGTATACTCTGCCGAAGCAAACAACGTCTGCGGCTTATCAAATAATACACCTTTGTTACGGATTGAAGCCGCTCCGAAATAAGGAATACCAAACAGCGAAATAAAGTCCTTGGCATAAAAATATCCTGCTTTTACACGGAAATCCTTCAGGTCGGCATAGGCGGCAGCATATAATCCAATCCCATTATCATATCCCCATAATTTCCCGGCTTGCTGATAATAGCCGACAAAATCTGCCTCAACATTAAATCGCTTCAACACTCTACAACCGACATTCCAAGTAATACCAGCCCCTATAGCCCCGTTCATCAAGGTCTGAACAGAATTTGTAAACAAAGTATCCTGTTCTCCTCCCCGGTGTTGAATCGTAGCCTGCACGGGAGTATAGACATGCAACCGGGCATCGGAAGAGGTGAAATCTATCTGTGAAGAGAGTCCGACTGTAAAAGCCTCCTGGTGGGTATCATTTTCGAATATATAACTTTGCCAATTGACCCACGCATCCAAATGATAGGCTCGGGTATCAAACAGCAACTGAAATCCCATCTCGGGGTCGGCAGTCATATTCAATTCCGGATGATAAAGCGGAGCTATCAGACAGTGGGTAGATCCCCCATAGATATTTCCAAGCACCAGATTGACCTTTCCAAGTTCGACCTGAGCCCTGAAAAACGGCAACAGATGCGAACCTTTCTGATACTGATTACCCTTCCACACGGCAATATCCTCATAAGCCATCGTCGGATACTTATACGCACCGCCATAGACCAATGCGTGCAATCCCAATTCAAGCTTGATGTTCTTTAACGGCTGATAGACCAGCTTCGGCTGTAGCCACAAGCCCGGCAAAGAATAGCCTACCATCACCTCTCCGGCAAATTCATTATCCTTAAAAAAACTGATATTATCCAACTCTACAAACAGACTTTTGGAATCATCGGGATTCAATTTGTAGTCGGTCTTATAGACTTTTTCTTCCACTTGGGCATAAACTGCACTATGGGCAAACAGGCAAACGGTCATGAAAAATGCCCAGGAAATGTATTTATAAAACATATTGATTATGATTAATATATAATAATTTTTCCGGGTGTAAAAATACTGAATAATCGAGTAATTCAAGCATATATTACAACTTTTCTACCTTCAAATTCGTTATCTCACTCTTAAAGTCGCCAGCCTGTTCTAATGGAAAGAACAATGTGCGCAAATAATTCATGCTCGTTTTGCCATCGTTGAAATACAATTTTGTCTTTCCCATATCTTCCACCAGTTTTCCATTGACATAAAGACGTGTAGAGGCATTATCCCCTTCAATAGCTATATGTAGACTCTCACCTTTCAAAATATTTTGGCGAAAAGTGTTCAAATAATTATCACGGACAAATCCCAACATACCACCAATCGGGTCGGACAGATAAAATACGGCATCCGGAGAACGGAAAAGCACAGTACCTTTGGTTTCGTCGGCAACTTCTATATCAAAACTCACCCTATAGTTATAGCCAATTTCCCTATACGGCAGGCGGCTTCCCGGCATAACTACAGCCTGTTCGTAGACAACACCGGCAGATTTTCCAATACGTCCTAACTGATTTACTCCCGGCGCTTCACTCAAATCGATACGCCTGTTTTCAAAATCAGCATAAGGCAAAGAGACTGATTTTCCCGTCCACATTTTAACGGCCAAAGTCTGTATGGCAGGATAAGCACGATGATAGATATCCTTTACAGAAACCCCATTACCCACCTGATCGTTCCACACAGCAAACATTCCTCCTAAAATGGCAGGGTCTTTTTCTTTAAAAACAAAACGTCCTACCACAGCCGGAGTCCAAGTATTATACAGATATTCGGTATTCAAATAGTCGTAATAATAACCGGCTACCGGTACGATATATAGTAATCCATCCGGTATACTAATCAATTTGTATCCCAACTTAGCCATTTCAAATGGATTGACATAATCCTTAGACCAGGCAGAAATAATTACATTTTCAGACTTCACAGGAGTCTCCCCCTTGGCATGAGTCAATGCCCCCCACATACATGCCTGTTTACCAAAGCTCTCAACATAGCGTATATACCGGTCGGTGAATTCCCGAAATTTCTCTACTACCTGCCTGTCCTTATTAGAATACTCATCCGTACCGATGTGCACACGAGGTCCGCGAAAAACCGGTTCTTCACCTTCCAGATACTCTTTAAAAAGTGCATCCAGAAAATTATAAGTTTCAGGATGAAACAAATCCAAATGATCCATACCGTATTCTTCGCTACCGATTTCAGGCTTATAATGAGTGAAAGCCAAAGTATGTGCAGGAGCATCAATCTCCGGGATAATCTCTACAAAACAAGCTTCTGCCTGCTTTTGTAAGGCAATAAATTCCTGCTTGGTATAGTGGCCATCCCTTGCTGCCAAACCGGGGAATGTATCCGACTCCAGACGGAAAGCAGCATAGGTCTGATTCCAATCATTATTGAAAAACTGTTTAAATCCATTATCATTCAAATGAATCTGCAAAGTATTCATTTTATAATAAGCCATCACCCGTATATAATCCTGCAAGGCATTCAACGGTATAAACTTACGCCCACAATCCATCATAAATCCACGCATAGCGTAGTCGGGATAATCACGGATAGTTCCCTGTGGCAAGTGGCGGTCTTCCTGCTGTTCCACCATTTGAAGCAAGGTACGAGTCCCCCAGTAGATACCAATTTCTTCCGGAGCAGCCAAAACGACACGGTCTGAAATACGAATGGTATACCCCTCTTTTCCCAATTTTTTATCTTTGTTCAACAGCAAAGACAAATCCCCTTTCTGCGCTTTACCTTCGACAACTTCCGGTGCATGTCCAAACATCAAACGGCAATCTTCTGCCAACATATTGGCAATACGCAACAATTCCGTCTGGCCTTGCGGGCAAACGATTCGACTTTCACGGGTCGGAACAAACATTCCTTCACCACCTTTCCATTCTTTCAGTTCCGGGATTACAAAAGGCTTTTCGTCATTTATAGCCAATACTGCTGTCACACCCACCATTCCCCACAGCATCACCAACAAACAGATTCGATTGATTAGTTTCATATATATTCCTATTTTAAAGATTTCTATATTATGTATTCAAAGATAGTAAATTTTTTAAAATAGAGAGGCATTTTTCAGATAGGCACAAAAAAGATAGACACCCCATAAGGATATCTATCCGAAAGAGCGACAAACGGGGTTCGAACCCGCGACCTTCGGCTTGGGAAGCCGACGCTCTACCAACTGAGCTATTGTCGCATTTGAATGACAGTGCAAATATAAACAACATATTTAAATACACAAACTCTCTTCATAAAAAATAATACGTATCTTTGGGTACTTAATTCCAATAAATATGCAACCAGAGGAGTTTTACCGTTTACGAGAAGAGTTTCACCGACATCCTGAACTGTCCGGAGAGGAAGAGCATACCGCTTCCAGAATAGTAGAAGTGCTCAAACAATCAGCCCCTACCCGAATACATTCCCATATCGGAGGACACGGGGTCATAGCAGAATATATTTTTTCAACAGAGGGTCCGACTATTCTATTCCGGGCGGACATAGATGCTGTGGCCATTAACGAATCATCGGCAGGCAATCATTGTTCTGTAAATGCCGGAGTATCTCATAAATGCGGGCATGACGGACACACAACCATACTCTTGGCTCTGGCTGATTTATTACACGAACATCCTTTAAAAAGGGGCAGAATCATACTGCTGTTCCAACCGGCAGAGGAAACCGGTCAAGGAGCCCGGCAAGTGTTAGACCACCCCTTCTTCCAATACACACATATAGATAAGGCTTATGCTCTGCACAATCTTCCCGGCTTTCCTGCGAAGGCTATCGTTTGTCGGGAAGGCAGCTTCACCTGCTCTGTCATCAGCTGTTCCATACTGATTGAGGGGCAAACCTCACATGCGGCAGAACCGGAAAAAGCAATCTCACCGACAGCTGCCTTGCTGAATATTTTAGAAAAAACTACGAGCTGGAATCAAGGGAATCCGGATATGCAGAGCTATTTCCGTACCACACTCATCGAGCTCCACATTGGCGAAGAGGCATACGGTGTTGCTGCAGGCAGTGGAGTGATACGTTTGACTATGCGAGCCTCCACCGCCCATCATTTAAAAGAGCGTACTGACGAATTAGAAGGACTGATTGAACAATTGAAAAAATGCTACCCGGACCTCCGTTTTTCAATCCAATGGCTTGAGGCCTTTACTGCCAATGAGAATCAGGCAGCAGCCGTACATACAGTAAAACAAGCTACCATTCAAAACGGGCTGAACTATATCGAGATTTCACACCCCTTCACTTGGGGAGAAGATTTCGGTCTGTTCACACAACATATTCCGGGTGCGATGTTCGGTATAGGCGCCGGAGAACAACAGCCGGCTCTTCATACTCCTGCGTATGATTTTCCCAATACAATCATTGAATCCGGAGCGCAAATGTTTTATCGGATTGCAGCCGGGGAAACCGAAAAAAGCTAGTTATTTTTTACGACGGAGTTCAAAGTTTTTGCCCAGATAGACTCTACGAACTTCCGGATCGGCTGCCAAATGCTCGGCTGTACCAGCCTGCAAAATACGTCCGTCATATAACAGATAAGCACGGTCTGTGATAGATAGGGTCTCCTGTACATTATGGTCAGTAATCAAGATTCCAATATTCTTATCTTTCAATTTTTTCACGATAGACTGAATATCTTCCACTGCAATGGGGTCTACACCGGCAAACGGTTCATCCAAAAGAATAAACTTGGGACGAATCGATAGTGCTCGTGCAATTTCTGTACGACGACGTTCGCCACCGGAGAGTTGGATACCCAGACTCTTACGGATATGTTGCAAACCAAATTCATCCAACATCTCCTCCAAGCGAGTTTTCTGCTCCTCCTTGCTCATAGTGGTCATCTCCAACACTGCCCTGATATTATCTTCGACACTCAAACGCCGGAAAACAGAGGCCTCCTGAGCCAAATATCCTACACCTAATTGAGCTCTCCGATAAACAGGTTCTTTGGTAATTTCACGGTCGTCTAAAAAAATACGTCCACCGTTCGGAGTTATCAAACCAACGATCATGTAAAAAGAGGTTGTCTTACCAGCTCCATTGGGTCCTAACAATCCCACGATTTCACCCTGTTCAACATCAACAGACACGTCTTTCACTACGGTACGACTCTTATATTTTTTTATCAGATGTTCTGCTCTTAATTTCATGGTCTATGATTTTTACGCAACAAAGATAAACTAGAAATTCAAATTCACCGAAATATTCACTGCAAAATTCTGAATATCTTGCCCAGGACTCCCTTTGCGATGAGTCAAACGCCAGATAGCATCCACTCTGAAAAGCCGAAATATATTCTCAATGCCAACTCCTGTTTCAAAATATGGTTTTGATACAGACCCCAAGCCCGCCGGGAAACGCAATATTGCTTCCGTATTTTCGAGATTTCCATTGTTTTTATCTGCCAAAGTGCCTATCAATCCCTTAAACACAAAAACCTCCCGCCACTTTAATTTTTTCATCAAAGGAATTTTCCCTAAGAAAAAACCTTTAAAATGATGTTCGTAAAAAAAAGAGAGCCAGGTATCTGAAGCAAATTCATAATAATTCATACAAGAGAAAGCATAGGTATCATAAAAATAAGTCGCATTACCTTCGTGTAATTTTAAAAGCGGATAAGGCACCTTGCCAAATATTTTGCCTCCGGTCAGAAAAAACTCCGAAGTACCTATGGGTGAAATCTGCAAATCATAATCTATAGAAGCAACTAACCGATAAAATTCATAGTCATTTTTAAAAACCCCTTTTATACCGGCAGCAAAATCAAGGCTCAAGACAGGATAATCAGAACCCAACGAATACTTATCGAACGGTTTACGGACAATAATTTCATTCTTTGATAAACGTGTATTCAAATGCACTATCGTAGACGAGATTGTAGACAAAGACGAACCATTCGGACGCACAAACGGAATATCTCTGTTGGCAAATATTTCTCTAAACTGCACTCCGACCGAATTACTAAATCCCTGCCTCCATTCCTGTTCAAAATCTGCATCCAACTGATTGACAAGCGTCAAGCGTCCATCACCACCACGTGAAAAGACAGAACTCAAAATATTACTTTCAGTCAATGCATTCACACCCGCTCCCAACTGCACCATATCATGTTTGAAAGCAACTTTCAATTTAGAAGTGAGCAATTCTCGAAAAGCATATTCGACACCTCCGCCTCCTTTCCATCTGTAATCCTTCAATCCGTATGCACCATATCCGGAAAGACGAATCTTACGACTAAAATCAGTAGTGGTACGCGCCCCCAATTGAAATCGGCATCCCTCCTGATCGTTAAAACTTACGATTTTATAGTAAGGACCAAATTCCAAATACTTAGTATCATAATACCCTCCCAACAACATAGAAACAATATCGTAAAAAGTTTGATACAAGGGTACATGTTTCACAGAATCGACCATGCCGTATATAGACTTCTCCTTGTCGCTCAAACTATACGGGCGAATAGAATCCCAATATTGCTCATCGTTTTTCAAGACTCCTCTACTAATCATAACATTATTATCCATTCGTGCCACCTCCTTAGGGATGCCCGGATTCAAGCGAACATTCGAGTAATCAATCTGCCGATGCCCCAGAAATGAAACCATCTTAGCCGAGTCGGACATAAAAATAGAGAAATCGGCAAATATTTTATCCTGCTTTGGAAACCAGATGGAATCATTCACCAGACAATTCTCATTATCCAAAACAAGATGCCTAATCCAATTAACATTAAGCCCCTTTACCATTTTGACATGAGCAGACTGCAACGCCCAGGTTGTTGAGTCGATATTGACCTCACCATCCAATACCGGGGTCGAAAAGGCTTTAGGATGAAAACGAATTTTATAAGTCTTTCTGCCCTCGATATTCATACTGTCAATCAAGAAATACTTGTAAAACATTCTTCCATGATCGGCGAGCGGACTGGCAAAACGCACTTCAAAGACGTCAATAAAATTATCGTACAGATTAATGTTGACATGTAAATGCCCCGTAAATTGCGCTAAAGTGTAATCCTCCTCAATTCCGGATATTCTGCTTGCAGTGACAATTTCGCGAGATAGAGACGGAGATTTTCTAAAATAATAATCGGCAGAGGATTCTGAAATCATCACGGGCAGATATGCTTTTCCGGTGACAACCGATGTATCCATATGATTGAAAATAAAACCGAAATTCTTTTGCAATTTCTTGTTTTTAAAGCCCGGCTTGATATTTGTCAAATCAATCTCCATCTTCGTATACGTCTGGCAATAATACTCCGACAAAGCTGAGCGACTATTTTTCGACTTGTTTTTGATAACATTACGCAAGATTGCATGAGCCGGATTTTCTCCGGGAGTCACCTTTACTTCCTCCAAGTCGAAAGCCTGCGGTTCTAAAACAAAATCCACCGTATTAAATGCTCCGGGGGTGATTTTCACCTTTTGAGAAATATATCCAATCAAGAAAGCTTCCACCTCGGAAACATCTTCGCGCGTTTCCAATGAGTACATTCCATCAAAATCAGTTGCGATACCGATTGTCGTTCCCTTAAAAACAACACTTACTAAAGGTAACACCTCTCCTGTTTTTGCATCTGTCACTTTGCCTCGCACACGAGTGCTTTGAGCAAATACGATATTGCATGCAAATAACAATAATATAAGTCCCCAACCCTTCATTTTCATTTTATATAAATTAATATATGCTGATTCTGCACAAAATCAGACGACACCTTCCCGAAGAATGTCATGAATATGTACCATACCCTTGTATACATTTTCTTCGCCAACTACAACTAATTGGGTAATACTGTTCTGCTCCATTTTCTGAAATGCATTATATGCCAATTCTTCCTCTGAAATTGTTTTCGGAGAAGCTGACATTATATCCTTCGCTCTTAGAGGGTCTACATCCTGGTATTTCTCCAACATGCGCCTCAAATCGCCATCGGTGATTATTCCCAGCAGATGTCCACTTTCATCTGTTACAGCTACTGCGCCCAAGCGTCCACCGGACATTTCCAATATCACTTTGCGTATTCCATCCTCCAATGACACATGGGGGCGATTCTCTACATCGTACACATCGGAAACTCTCGTGTACAAACGCTTGCCCAGCGATCCTCCGGGATGGTACTTAGCAAAATCTCGACTTGAAAAACTCCTGCACTGAATCAAGCAAATAGCTAAAGCATCCCCCATTACCAACTGTGCTGTAGTAGATGTAGTCGGAGCTAAATTATTGGGGCAAGCCTCGCGTTCGACTTGCGCTTTCAGTACATATTTTGCATTGTGAGCAAGAAAAGAATCAGTATTAGAAACCATCGCAACAATCTGATCGTTGCCGACATTACGAATCAAAGGTATCAAAACCTTAATTTCAGGCGTATTTCCACTTTTAGAAATACAAATGACAACATCATCATGGCACACCATTCCCAAATCACCATGGATTGCGTCCGCAGCATGCATAAAAACTGCGGGCGTGCCGGTAGAATTGAAAGTAGCTACAATTTTTTGAGCGATAATAGCACTTTTCCCAATACCTGTAACTATCACTCTTCCCTTACTTTTATATATCAAATTGACTACTTTCTCGAAATCTTCATCAATAAAGTTGGCAAGATTCTGTATAGCTAAAGCCTCATCGGAGACAACTTTCTTTGCAATAGTCTTAATATCAATCATATAAACAATATTTTAACACGCTTTTAGACGTCATTTTATCAATAGGCAATATTTATGCCAAAAAAAAACAAATAAAGTATTGCTACAATTATTTTTTGCAGTAACTTTACTAATGACAAAAGTATCATATTTTATCATTAGTCCGACAGGACAATGAAGAGATTTATTGTGTCATATTTTTGTTCATTAGAATTAAGTTATAAATTTGCACACTTCAAAAAAAGGAGTGCAAAATAATATTATTAATACAATGGGATTGCAGATTGATTTACATGCAAAATTGAAAGAGTATTTTGGTTTCGACAATTTCAAGGGGAATCAGGAAGCCATAATAAAAAATGTGCTGGCAGGGAATAACACATTTGTATTAATGCCTACCGGTGGTGGGAAGTCATTATGTTACCAATTACCGGCCCTGCTGCTAGAGGGGACTGCTATTATCATATCTCCCCTTATTGCGTTAATGAAAAATCAGGTGGATGCAATGCGTTCTTTCTCAGAAGCAGAAGGTGTAGCACATTTTCTGAACTCCTCTTTGACAAAGAATGAAATACTTAATGTCAAGGAAGATATTCTCAATGGCAAGACAAAGATGCTTTATGTTGCCCCGGAATCATTAACAAAAGAAAGCAATGTTGAGTTTCTAAAGAAAATCAAGATATCATTCTTTGCAGTTGACGAGGCTCACTGTATTTCAGAGTGGGGACATGATTTCCGCACAGAATACCGCAAGATTCGCCCTATCGTTGAAGAAATCGGCAAAGCCCCCATCATTGCTTTGACAGCGACAGCCACTCCCAAGG
>CAKVCR010000087.1 GCA_934725835.1 uncultured Odoribacter sp. | reverse complement strand
CAGAATTGATGAGTTGATGGGAAATGCGCTGGTAAACGGTTCGGCGGCTAATAGTCGTGAAGAGGTGGAGGCGATGAATTTGGATAGTATTGCTGATTTTTATCGCCAGGTATATACGAATCCTAATGGACTGGTATGTGTGGCTTGTGGCAATTTTGATATGGCAGAAGTAGAAAGGGATTTAGTGGCCATGTTGAGTATGTTCCCGGCTCAGGAAAAACCGAATGATTGGGTGTTGACAGATTTTGCTTATCCCAAAGGCGGTTTCAGAGAGATATTTCCTAATGCCAATGAGGGACAGACTATTTTTGATTATCTGTATTATGGCTCTTATGAAGCAAGTTTACGCAATTCATTGATGTTGAAGTTGGTGAGAGACGTGGTACGCAACCGTCTGCTTAGTGTTTTGAGAGAACAGGAGTCATTACTTTATTCTCCTTATATGTTGTTGTATTATAAAGGTTTGCCGAGAGCCGGATACTATTTTGATATCAATGCTTCTGTAGAAACGAAGAACATGGGTAAGGTGGATAAGTTGTTGAAGGAGATTATCCGTGATGTACAGGAAAATGAAATTGATGCCGAGGAGTTGGCTGCGCTACAGCGTTCTTTTGTAGTGACACGTAGAGAAGTGGTGAATGACTATACAACAGCCGAGTGGAAGAAATATCTGACAGGAGCTTTGCGGGATGGTGAAACATTGGATGATTTGGCGCATTATGATGAGATATTGTATTCTATTACACCAGCTGATTTAAAGGAGGCTTGCTGCAAGTATTTGAATAAGGAGAATAGTGGTCTCTTGATGATGCAAGGAGAGGACAAATGATTGATTAAATGAAAATAAAAGAGTAGATGATATGAAAATTTTTCAAAGTATTTTATGTATAATGTTGTTGGGTATCTCCGTGGCAAGTTGGGGACAGGAGAAGAAAGCTTATCGTTTGTTTGATGCAAATGGTAAGGAAGTGGGATATCGGGAAATGCTGAAAGTGTTGAAAAATCAAGATGTTGTATTTTTAGGAGAGGTGCATAATTGTGCAATTGCTCATTGGATGGAATATGAGATTGTGAAGGATTTGTGTGAGGCGCACAAAGGGAAGCTGGCTATTGGATTGGAAATGTTGGAAGCAGACAATCAGTTGGTTTTGGACGAATATATAGGAAGATTGATATCTTCTGACCGTTTTGAAGAGGAGGCTCGTCTGTGGCCTAATTATCAGACGGATTATGCAGCTGTTGTAGGATTGGGAAGAGAATATGGATTGAAAGTTGTTGCTACAAATGTTCCGCGCCGGTATGCAAATATGGTGAAAAATGGAGGTTTTGAAGCTTTGGATAAATTGTCTGCAGAGGCAAAAGGGTATATTGCTCCTTTACCAATTGATTACGTTCCAGATGAGGAAGCTGCCGGAATGTTCGGTATGATGATGATTGGGGGTGGAAAGAAATCAAATCCTGAAAATGTGGCTAAAGCACAAGCGTTGAAAGATGCTACTATGGGTTGGTTCATTGCCCAGAATTTGAAATCTAAATTTGTGCATTTGAATGGTAATTATCATTCAGATTTTAAGAAAGGTATTATTACTTATTTGAAGAAATATCGTCCGGGTTTGAAAATTGCCACTGTATGTTCTGTGCGGCAGGATGAGATAGATAAGTTGGGTGAAGAGAATGAGGGACGTGCGGATTTTTATATTTGTGTTCCTACAGATATGACAATGACTTATTAAACAATTTCGTATATCTTACATTTGGGTTTCGAGAACGACCTTTCTTTTGTTTCTTTTGTGGAAGTGAAAGAAGGGCGTTCTTTTTTTGTCTAGAAATATCATTGGTGAAGTTTTTTGTTTTCCTTATTTTTGCAGGAAATACAAAAGGAGTGCAATAAATGGATGTTTTAGAAGCTTTGACATTTTGCTTGGAGCGGGGAATCGCTTTTTACGCTTACCGTCTACCTGGAGAGGATAAGCTTTGTTTTGGGGCTCAGGTGGATGGGACTGTAGGGTGTTGGGAGAATGTAAAAGATTTGGAGGGACTGGATGGCTTTGTTGCTGTGCCTTTCCGGGAAGATGAGGGGGTGAAGCCATTGTTTGTACGAGGAGATGTGGTATTTGAAGGAATGACGGAGGATGGAGAGATGTTGGCAAGGTTGCAATGCGCAAAGTCGCAAAAAGTGGAGTATTTGAAGCCAATGGAAGGTGTTAATAGGGAGGAGTACTTGAAGCAGGCTGGCAGGATGATTGATGCATTGCAGCAAAAGGAGGCTCGAAAGGCGGTGTTGGCGAGGGGTATTGTGGTGGAGACAGAAGCGTTTCGGTGGGCTTCACAATGGTTTGAAGCGCTTGCGTTGTGTTATCCGGATGCATTTGTGTTTGTGGTGTCTGTACCGTCGAAGATGACTTGGATGGGGGCAACTCCGGAAATTCTGTTGAAGCAAGGAGACCAGGGGGTGGAGACAATGTCGTTGGCGGGGACTCGCAAAGTTGGGAGTGCCGGAGAATGGGGTGATAAGGAACAGGAGGAACAGCGAATTGTAACAGAGTATATTACCGATTTACTGCAAAAGGTAGGAGAATGGAATGTAGAAGGTCCTTTTACAAAGCAGGCTGGAGGAGTGGAACATTTGTGTACCGTTTTTAAAAAAAATGAGAGTTTATCACTTACTGAGGTGGAACAGTTGCGTAGGGCTTTGCATCCGACACCGGCGGTGGGTGGTTTCCCTTTGAATGATGCATTGAGTATTATCCGCCGAGAAGAGGGAATACATCGGCGCTATTATGCCGGATATATCGGTCCGTGGTATCGGGACGGTAGTTTTCAGTGGTTTGTTAATTTACGTAGTATGGAGTTATTTCGTGATGCTGTACGTTTGTATGTCGGGGGAGGAATTACGGTTGCGTCGGATGTGGAGAAGGAGTGGGAAGAAACTGTGATGAAGTCGCGGACATTGAAAGACGTGATAGAAACCGGAGTTTGAGAATATATGGAATTATGGAAAATGTAATAAGTACAGAGAAGGAAGGTGTGAAGATTTTGTTGGAGGGGTTGGTGGCAAAGGGGGTAAAGCATGTGGTGCTTTCACCAGGTTCGAGGAATGCTCCTTTATTAATGGCAGTGGTGAGGGAGAAACGTATGGAGCATTATGTGGTAGTTGATGAAAGGAGTGCTGCATTTTTTGCCTTGGGGATGGTGCAGCGATTGGGCGAACCTGTGGCTGTGGTCTGTACGTCTGGAAGTGCTTTGTTAAATTATGCTCCGGCTGTATCGGAGGCTTATTATCAGCGTCTGCCGCTGGTGGTGGTATCTGCAGATCGGCCTGTGGCTTGGGTGGACCAGAATGATAGTCAGACAATCCGACAGCGTGGCGTTTTGCAGAATATAGTGAAGGCTTCGTTTGAAGTGGCCGGCGAAATAAGGAATGAAGAAGAACGTTGGTATGCTGTGCGGACTGTGAATGATGCCATTGAATGTGCAATGAAGGGATGTCGTGGACCTGTACATATCAATGTGCCATTGCGAGAACCTTTATATGGTTTGCGAAAATGGGACAAAGATATTCCCGTTAGAAGTATTGAACGGATAGAGGGAGGAAATGTTATTGCTCCGGAGGTGATGGCTGCTTTGTCCTGGCGGATTGAAAATTGTCAGAAGGTGATGATTTTGGCTGGTTGTCATCTGCCCGACAGGAAGATGCAGGAGGCATTAGCTCGGTTGGGTGAATTGGAGAATGTGGTGATTTTGTCTGAAACGCCTGCCAATACAGGAAATGGAAAACAAATCGGGATGATTGATCGAGTATTGGCAACTGTGAGTGAGCAGGAACGAATGGAGTATGCTCCGGAATTATTGGTGACTTTTGGAGGACCGCTGATTTCTCGTCATGTGAAGGCTTTTTTGAGAAAATATCGTCCACAGGAGCATTGGTGTATTGACAGAAGCAGTCATTTGGTGGATACCTTTCAGGTGTTGACGAAGCAGGTAAATATGGAAGCGGAGAGTTTTTTGGAGGCATTGAGCAGACAGGTGAAGAAGTGTTCTTCTGATTATGCTGCCCGTTGGCAGGTTAAGAAGGAACTTTCGGGTGTGCGGCATGAACAGTTTGCTCAAGAGGTGGGATGGTGTGATTGGAAGGCCTTTTCGATATTGTTGCCTACCATACCTCAAGGGACGGCTTTGCAATTGAGTAATAGTACTCCGGTGCGATATGGACAGTTGTTCGACTGTCGCCAATTTGAACGAGTAGATGCAAATCGCGGGACTAGCGGTATTGACGGCGCAACTTCTACTGCAGTAGGGGCTGCATTGTTGAATCTAGGAATGACTCTTTTAATTACCGGCGATATTAGTTTCCTATACGATTCAAATGCATTATGGAACAGGTATATAACCCCACGTTTTAAGATGGTGGTGATGAAGAATGGAGGGGGTGGAATCTTCCGTTTTATTCAAGGACCGTCTGAATTGGAGGAACTGGAAGAGTGTTTTGAAACACGCCAGGAAGTGAATATCCGTGGATATGCAGATTTGTATCATTTTGCTTTTTTTCGAGCGGAATGTGCCGAAGAATTGCAGCAGGTGTTATCTGACTTTTGGGCAGAGAGTGAGCGTCCTGCTATATTGGAAGTAGATACGACGATGTGTGATAATGCTGCACAATTGAAGGCATACTTCAGAAAGTTATCAGGAGAATAGTAATTTAAAATCAAAATATGATGAGAGTTTGGACTACGATTAAGGAATACGAAGATATTAAGTTCGAGTTTTTTGAGGGAATTGCTAAGATTACAATCAATCGTCCTCAGGTGTATAATGCTTTCCGTCCTCAGACGAACAAGGAAATGTTGGATGCAATGGTGATTTGCCGAGAGCGGAGTGATATCGGGGTAGTGGTGCTGACAGGCGCTGGCGATAAGGCCTTCTGTTCTGGAGGAGACCAGAATGTAAAGGGTGTCGGTGGATATATTGATGAAAATGGTGTGCCTCGTTTGAATGTATTGGATTTGCACAAGGCGATACGTTCTTTACCGAAACCGGTGATTGCGATGGTGAACGGATATGCAATAGGCGGTGGGCATGTGTTGCACGTGGTTTGCGACTTGACGATTGCTTCGGAGAATGCCAAGTTTGGTCAGACCGGTCCTAAGGTGGGTAGTTTCGATGGCGGTTTCGGTTCTTCTTACCTGGCTCGTTGTGTGGGACAGAAGAAAGCTCGAGAAATTTGGTTTCTTTGTCGTCAGTATACAGCTAAAGAGGCAGAAGAGATGGGTATGGTGAATAAGGTGGTCCCCTTTGAACAGTTGGAAAACGAGACAGTGGAGTGGTGTAAGACAATTATGAAGCGTAGTCCAATGGCAATCCGCATGATTAAGCGTGCCTTGAATGCAGAGTTGGACGGACAGCATGGTTTGATGGAATTTGCCGGAGATGCTACTTTGATGTTCTATTTAATGGAGGAGGCACAAGAGGGGAAGAATGCTTTTCTGGAGAAGCGTGATCCGGATTTTGACCAATTCCCGAAGTTCCCATAGTTGTGTATGAAAAAGGCAGAATACAGTCGGTATTTGTTGCACTTTAAGGAGGATGCAGGAACTTCTAGGGGGGTGTTGAAGGAGAAAGAGACTTTTTTTGTAAAGGTGTGGGAAGATAACAATCCAAGGGTATTTGGCATTGGCGAATGTGCTTTGTTCCGAGGTCTGAGTGCAGATGATCGGGAGGATTATGAGGAGAAATTAGCGGAAGTGTGTAGACGGATAGAGGGGGTGAAGATGGAAGAATTGGAGGAATGGAGTTCTATTCGTTTCGGAGTAGAGATGGCTTTGAAGGATTTGGAAATGGGTGGACGTCAGCTTTATTTCCCTTCGGCTTTTACGGATGGACAGCAGACAATTGAGATTAATGGTTTGATATGGATGGGCGACAGACCGACCATGTTGCAGCGAATTCAACAGAAATTAGAGGCTGGTTTTCATTGTATTAAATTGAAAATCGGTGCTATCGATTTTGAGGAAGAGTTGTCGTTGTTGCAATATATTCGGGAACGCTTTAGTCGTGAGAAGATAGAGTTGCGGGTGGATGCCAATGGTGCATTTACTCCTCGGGAGGCTATGCGCAAATTAAAGGCATTGGCCACTTTTGATTTGCATTCAATCGAGCAGCCAATTCGTCAAGGACAGTGGGAGGAGATGGCTCGTCTGTGTCAAGAGACCCCAATACCAATTGCTTTGGATGAGGAGTTAATAGGTGTGTATGGTAGGGAGAGAAAAGCAGAGTTGTTGGATAAAGTGCGTCCGCAGTATGTGATTTTAAAACCGGCATTGTGTGGTGGTTTTTCCGGAGCCCAAGAGTGGATTCGATTGGCTGAGGAAATAGGTGTAGGCTGGTGGGTGACTTCTGCACTGGAGTCAAATGTGGGACTGAATGCATTGGCACAGTGGGTGGCTACTTTGGGTAGTTCTATGCCGCAAGGTTTGGGAACAGGTCAGCTTTATATCAATAATCTACCATCTCCTTTGCGTCAGGAGGGAAAATGTCTGATATATTGTAAATGAAAGTGATATGTTGGTCATAAATACACGAAATATATTGGGAATTAACAGCTTGGACAGTTTGCCAGATGGAGAGTTGCAGGCTTTCTTGCGGGAATGGTTTAATGAAAAAACGTATGTGATAGGACATACTTCTGGTTCGACCGGAAAGCCTAAAGAAATTCATTTGAACAAGGAGGATATGCGAGCCTCTGCTCGGATGACAAATCGTTTCTTCGGAATAGAGAGTGGGGCAGTTTTGTTATTGTGTCTTTCTGTATCTTATATAGCAGGCAAAATGATGGTGGTTCGTGCTTTGGAAGCTGGTGCGGAGTTGTGGGTTGTTACGGCAAGTTCTCATCCGTTGCGTGAGGTTGCGTGGATAGATAATCGGTCGGTGGATTTAGCAGCTATGGTTCCGATGCAGGTGGAGGTTTCGTTACAGGAGAAAGAAGAAGCGAAGATGTTTGGCAGAGTGCGTCAATTATTGGTTGGCGGAGCACCTGTATCCGAGTCATTGGAATTGCGGTTGGGTGAATTGTCGACAGTTTCTTATGCAACGTATGGAATGACAGAAACTGTGTCGCACGTTGCTTTGCGAAAAATAGGATGTGAAAAGGAGTATTTTGCTTTAGGAAATGTACTGTTTGAACAAGATAAAAGGGGATGTTTGGTGATTAATGCTCCACACTTGCAACAGCATTGTTTTGTGACTAACGATGTGGTGGATTTGTTGGATGAAAAGCATTTCCGGTGGTTGGGGCGTTGGGATCATGTGATTATTTCTGGTGGCTTGAAGTTTTTTCCAGAAGTAATAGAACAAAAAATATGTAATCTCTTTAAAGGACGTTTTTTCATTGCATCACGACCGGATGAGCGGTTGGGTGAACACATCGTGTTGGCAGTGGAGGGAAAGTTACCTATGGCTATTGATTTATTGAAAGAGCAATTGGGTAAAGTGTTGACACCTTATGAAATGCCTCGAGAATTTATTGAAATGCCTCATTTTATAGAGACTTGTAGCGGCAAAGTAATTCGGAAGTTAGAATTGTGATTATTTTCCTGTGGTTACGATTTTTTTTGTTTTGATAATGACCCTTTGTTCATCGGCTAAAGTTGTGGCAAACAGATAAATATCGCCGCCTTCTTTGATATGGCTGCGTTTGCGAATCTCTGCTACAGATAGTGGAAAATTGCGGGTTGTAATATTGGCTTGTGGGTTTTGTTTTTCTATCTGCTTGAGTAGTTTACCGGAAAATGGCATAACTTCTTCAATGATGAATTGTCGTCCCGGAAATTCCAGACAGGGCGATATAGAGGTATACAGATGGCTGTGTCTGTGAAGTTTTTTTACAGGATACCTGCAGGCTGTCAACTTGAAAGCTCCGCATTTTAATAAGGCTGCATGAGGTTCGTATAGATAGTTGCCAATTATTGGGGCTATTTGTAATGGGGCTTCTTTTTCTTCTGCGAGAGTGAACTTGAATAGCTGACAATTGGCAGAACGTTCATTCAGATTAACTGCGTGTATTGTTACATTGCGAAAATCTTGGTAAAGTGAGCCGTCTTCTAATACGAATAGAATCTCCTTGCATTCATTCTTTACTGCTACAACGTGTATTTCACATGTTTCCGGAAGCAGACGAAGCGTTTCTTCCAAATCTGCCATAGGAGAAATTTTGACAATGATTCGTTGAGAATTATCGAGCAGTATAGGTTTTAATTGTATGATGTCGGGTTCACAGTCTGTCAGTGAAAATACCCGTTTGTTACAGTCTGCTCGTCTTGCCGGGTCGATGTAGAATGTGTCGGCTTGTAGGGTGTCAATGATTTTGCGTATATCTGCGCATTTGATATCAATATTGTTTATCCCCAGTACTTTAAAATTATGCCTGGCCGCTTCGCAATAGTTTGGAAAACGCTCGATATAGGTCATCCGTTCTGCTTTACCTGCTAGGAAGTATGAGTCGACACCCAAGCCTCCGGTGAGGTCGCAGCAAGTGTAGCCTTTGACTAAGTGTTGTTTATAATGTCCGGTGAGTTCTGATGAACATTGTTCGGTGGAAAGACGAGATGGGTATATTATTTCCTCGTTGGCAAACCAACTGGGTAATTTATCGCGTACTTGCCGGCGAGCAAGTATTTGGTCAACCGCAAAAGGAATGTCAATGTCTGGATAGCGTTTAGAAGATAACAGCAGTTTGTCTGTATCGTCAAGGGCATGGATGCGAATAAATTCTTTTAGTTTTGTGGATAGCTCCATTATTTGAAATTTTGTAGCAAAGGTAGTAATTAATTTTTTTTATTTTAGAAGGATTGTTTTAACTTTGCGGTGCAAAAGAGTGTGTTGTGAGATATATTTTAGTATGTATATTGTTTCTGGTGATGGCTTGTTCCTGGTGGACGAGTAAGGGGGAATATTGTCTGGAGAAAACTTCGGAGATGGAATATGCAGAGAGATATACAGGAGAAGCTGAACAGCAGGAAGATAAGGTGGTCAGTGTATTGATGGCAGCAAACAGTTGTGCTGATGTATCGGTGCAGACCAATAGCTCTTTTTTCAGTCAAATGGCTCGGAGATACCGCACTTTGGGAAGTTGTTGGGAAAAATTATTTGAAAACCTTGCTCATGGTCAAGGTAATAGTCAATATACTATTTTTAAAGCGACGTCAGTTCTGTCAGACGAATGTGATGCCCGCATGAAAAACGCAGGATATTATATCTACATGCTGCGTAAAATAATTATTTGATAAGAATACCATATTTTGATTATTAGGAGGAAAGATTTGTAAACAGAAGTCTTTTGCTTCTTGTTGTTTCTTATTAAAAAATTATACCATTTAAATTTATTGTACCATGGGAAAATATAAAATTATTCACGAAGATATTGAAAATATTAATTCTAAGGAGATTGCAAAACAAGTGAATATTTCAGTTGTTGCTATTATTATTATCTTGATTGCTTTGGCACTGGGAGCTTGTGGTATGGCTTTTGAGGATCCGAACTCTTCGATGCCTACCTTTTTGTTTACAACTGCAGCTATTCTTTTTTTGTGTGGAGTGATTAAATTATTGGTAAGTCGCAAGCGTTATGTGTATTTACCTACTAAAAGCACCTTGAAATTAGTGACTCTTTATTTTGATGTACATGCAAGTGATGAATTACAAAATTGCTTGCAAATGAAACGGTTCGATGAATTGTCACGCATAAAGCGAGAGAAAGACAACGGTGTAAAAGTAGAAGCCATGCTATCAGGAGATGGTCAGTTTGTTGCTGCACAGGTGCTGGAATATGTACCTTACTCTTTTGAAGCAGTTACCCCGGTGATGTGTTTCTATGGGGAGGATGCCGGTAAATTATCTGCTGCTTTGTTAGCTGGTAAATGATGCTGACCTAACATGAAATGATTGTTTAACTTTTTTTTAACCGCTTGTGAGTGAGGAAAAATTGTAGACAATCGTTTTAATTAATAG
>CAKVCR010000086.1 GCA_934725835.1 uncultured Odoribacter sp. | reverse complement strand
TGGAGTGCTTCATTTGAGTGTACTTATTGAAAGTATGCGACGTGAAGGGTATGAACTGCAGGTTGGGCAACCCAAGGTTATTATTAAAGAAATTGACGGGCAAAAATGTGAACCGGTTGAAGAATTGACAATCGATATACCGGAAGAGTTCTCTGGCAAGGCTATTGAGATGGTGACCAAGAGAAAAGGTGTATTGAATAATATGGAAACTCGTAATGAACGAGTACATCTTGATTTTGATATTCCATCCCGCGGTATTATCGGTTTGCGTAGCAATTTATTGACAGCTTCTGCAGGAGAGGCAATAATTGCCCATCGCCTGAAAGGTTTCGAGCCATATAAAGGTGATATCGAAATGCGTATAAACGGTTCGTTGATTGCCATGGAAACAGGAGATACTTATGCTTATGCCATTAATAAATTGCAAGACCGAGGAAAATTCTTTATTGAGCCGGGAGAAATCGTTTATGCTGGGCAAGTGATAGGAGAGAGTACACGTCCGGATGATATTGTAATCAATGTATGTAAGTCGAAGAAACTGACGAATATGCGAGCGAGTGGTTCGGATGATAAAGTGAATATTGCGCCTCCTGTTAAATTTAGTTTAGAGGAAGCTTTAGAATATATTCAAGAGGATGAATATGTTGAAGTGACACCTCATTCCATGCGTTTGCGTAAAATTATTTTGGATGAGATAGAGCGTAAACGACACAGTAAGAGATTAACCTCAACAGAGGAGTAATGACTTAAAGGAAGCTATTAATAAAACAATAAGATTGAGTATGAAAGTTGCAATTGTCGGTGCCAGCGGAGCTGTTGGTCAGGAATTTATAAAGGTATTGGAAGAACGAAATTTTCCAATGGATGAATTAATGTTATTTGGTTCAGAGCGTAGTGCTGGCAAACAATGTACTTTCCAAGGGAAACAATTGACAATTCGATTATTGCAACATAACGATGATTTTAAGGATGTTGATATTGCTTTTGTGTCGGCAGGAGGAGACATTTCGCGGGAGTATTCAGGAACTATAACTAAATATGGGGCTGTGATGATAGATAATTCTAGTGCTTTTCGCATGGATAAGGAAGTCCCCTTAGTTGTTCCAGAAGTGAATCCCGAAGATGCATTAAATCGTCCCAAGGGAATTATTGCCAATCCTAATTGTACAACTATATTAATGGTTGTGGCATTAAAGGCAATTGAAGAGTTGTCACATATTAAAAGAGTTCGTGTTGCAACTTATCAGGCTGCTAGTGGTGCTGGTGCTGCTGCGATGGATGAGTTGTATGCTCAATATAGACAGATACTGGCAGGAGAAATACCTGTTGTTGAGAGATTTGCCTATCAATTGGCATTCAACTTAATACCTCAAATTGATGTATTTACAGATAATGGATACACAAAAGAGGAAATGAAAATGTTTAATGAAACGCAAAAAATCATGCATTCAGATATCAAGGTAAGTTCAACTTGTGTGCGAGTTCCTGCCCTGCGAGCTCATTCTGAAAGCATTTGGATAGAAACAGAACACCCCTTGACTGTAGAGGAAGCGCGTGCTGCATTTAAAAAAGCGCAAGGGATAGAATTACAGGATAATCCTCAGGAGAAGGAATATCCTATGCCATTATTCCTCTCTGGTAAGGATTCTGTTTATGTGGGACGCATCCGTAAAGATTTGGCAGATGAAAACGGCCTGGCATTCTGGGTTGTCGGAGACCAAATTAAGAAGGGGGCTGCGTTGAATGCTGTGCAGATTGCAGAATGGCTTATCCAGAATGGCAATCTTAAAGTTCAAAAGAATTGATAGTAAACGAATCGTGTGATTGACAGCATACGAAGCTGCTGTAATTAGAATCTATGGGACATTCTTGTACTGTTACTGGCAGGGAAGAATGTCCTTTTTTTAATATAATAATATTTCCTGAAAAACAAACTTCAAATGACGAAAGTAGACTGCTTAGTCCGCTTCCTGTATATTTTAAATAGCTTTCTTTGACAGACCAGTAGTTGTAAAATAATTTTTGTTGTAGTATTTTATCTGTGGTTTTATCGAGAAGCGCAATTTCATGTGGATGGAAAAAGCGTCTCGCAACATTTAGGCGAGGTTCTCTCCGTTGCTCAATGTCAATACCCACCTTTTGGTTGCTAATGGCACATATAATGTAGTCTCCAGAGTGCGAAATGTTGAAATGTGCCGATATGCCTTGTGTGTTAAGAAGAGGTTTTCCATGTTCCCCTTTTTCTATTTGATAATCTCTTGAGGATAAACCCCAAGTTTTCGTTATGAGTTTGCGGGTTAAAGTTTCTCCTAATAATTTGGTCAGACGAACCTTTTTATTAAGGTATTTTTGTACTGCTTGCCATGTGTCCTTGCTTACGTATGGTAAGAAATAGTCTTCGGGATATGTTTGATAATCGGATAGTTTCAAATAATAAATATCTAGCATAGGGTCGCAATTGTATACAAATAAGTACAAAAATACGATATGACTTTGGATTCTGCAAGTGAAAGCGAGGATGTTAAATTAATTAAGAAATGACGATTGAGGGATTTTGACTTTAACGTTTTATTCAAAAAAAACGTTTGAATAGTTGTTTGTTATTCTATTTTTTTTTACTTTTACCCCGCTAAATGAATTGTAAATAACAACACAGAATTTATATCATGGAAGTAAAGAAGTCACAGAAAGCAGATCTTGAAGGCAAAAAGGGAGTCTTCTTTGAGGTCGGTCTTACTCTGGCTTTAGCAATCTTGCTATTAGCCTTTGAATGGAAATCTTCCTCAGAAGAGGTGAGTCAGTTCCAGACGGTTGCTGAAGAACAGATTGAGGAGGAAATTATTCCGATCACCCAACAAATGTTAAAACCACCACCACCACCTCCTCCTGCTCCGAAATTAACAGACTTGATTGATATCGTTGAGGATGATACTCAAATTGATGAAGAGCTTGAAATTCAGGATGTAGATGATACTTCTGAAAATACAGATGTTCCGACTGATGCTTCTGATTTTGGACCATATGGAGATGAAGATACTGGCGATACGGAAGTCTTTGTTGTCGTGGAGGATATGCCAAGTTTCCCTGGAGGTAATGTTCAGAAATGGATTGCCAAAAATGTGAAATATCCGGTATTGGCTATGGAGAACGGTATTCAAGGTAAAGTATTTATTCAATTCGTGATTGAAAGAGATGGTTCTATTACTGATGTGAAGGTGTTAAGAGGTGTTGATGCATCTTTGGATAAAGAAGCTGTGCGAGTTGTTAAAGCAATGCCAAAGTGGAAACCTGGTAAGCAGAGAGGTAAACCGGTAAGAGTTTCTTATACATTGCCGATTAACTTCCAGTTGTCTAACAACTAACAAGCGATTAATAAAAATACGAAGGGCTGTCATATGATTGTGTCAGCCCTTTATTTTGTCTTATAACTAATTGTTTTATGTATTATACCGGAAAAGAAGCAGAGAAAGCGATACTTGTAGGTGTTGCATTACAGTCTAAGGATGTGACTTATAATCAGATGTGCGAATATTTGGATGAATTGTCTTTCTTGGCAGAAACTGCAGGTGCAGAAACAGTGAAGATATTTACCCAAAATTTGGATAAACCGGTACATGCCACCTTTATTGGAAAAGGAAAACTAGAAGAAATTCAGACTTATATTGAAGAACATGAGGTGGATATGGTCATTTTTGATGATGAACTTTCTCCTACGCAATTGCGCAATATTGAGGGAATGTTTAAAGGAATCAAAGTGCTCGACCGTACTAATTTGATATTGGATATATTTGCAAGTCGTGCGCGTACAGCTCATGCAAAAACGCAGGTTGAGCTTGCGCAATATCAGTATCTGTTGCCTCGTTTGACGGGTATGTGGACTCACTTGGAGAGACAAAAGGGAGGAATTGGTTTAAGAGGTCCTGGAGAAACTGAAATTGAGACAGACCGTCGTATTATCCGGGATAAAATAACACGCCTGAAGGAGGAATTGTCTAAAATAGACCGTCAAAAAATGATTCAGCGTAAAAACCGTGGTAAATTGGTTCGCGTCGCTTTGGTGGGATATACGAATGTCGGAAAATCCACGTTGATGAACTTATTAAGTAAGTCAGATGTATTTGCGGAAAATAAATTATTTGCGACTTTAGACACCACCGTGCGAAAGATTGCGATTAAAAATGTACCACTGTTATTGGCAGATACTGTTGGATTTATCCGAAAATTGCCTCATCATTTGGTTGAATCGTTCAAATCAACGTTGGATGAGGTGCGGGAAGCAGACGTTATTTTGCACGTTGTAGACATATCGCATCCTCAGTTTGAGGATCAGATGAGGGTGGTGAATGAGACTCTGGCAGAATTGATAAAGGAACCTAAGCCCACTATTATTGTATTTAATAAAATAGATGCATTCCAATATGTAAAGAAAGATGAAGATGATCTAACCCCTGTGATGCGTGAAAATTACAGTCTGGATGATTTAAAACAGATGTGGATGTCTAAACAAGGAAGTGAAACTGTATATATTTCTGCTGCTAAAAAAGAGAATATTGAAGAATTAAAGGAAAAACTCTATGACGTAGTGAAAGATATTCATTCTGCACGTTTCCCCTACAATGACTTTTTATATCAGGATTTTGAAGTTGAAGAGTAAATAAATAATAGCCGCCCAAACAACAGGCGGCTATTTTATTTATCTGCTTATTTTACAATAATCAAAAAGTAATTCTTTTTGCCGCTTTGTGCAAGGATATATTTGCCATCGATAAGATGTTCTTCTGTAATGGAAGCATCTTCTCCACTAACTTTTTCTTTGTTTATGGAAATTGCATTGGATTTCAGTGCACGGCGGGCTTCGCCTTTTGAGGCCATGATAGTTGTCTTGTCTGCGAGGAAATCTACGATGCCGATACCGGTCTTTAAATCAGCTGCTGAAATTTCAAACTGAGGCACTCCCTCGAAAACAGACAAAAATGTCCGTTCATCAATCTTTCTTAGCGATTCAGACGTTGCATTGCCAAATAGAATCTGTGAGGCTTCTAAGGCAGAATTGTAAGCTTCTTCTCCATGAATCAGACAGGTGATTTCTTTTGCCAGTGTCTTTTGAAGCTTGCGGAGGTGAGGAGCTGTTGCATGTTCTGAAATCAATGCATCAATTTCTGCAGGAGGCAATAATGTGAATATTTTTACATAACGTGCAGCGTCTTCGTCTGTTGTGTTTAGCCAGAATTGGTAGAATTTATAGGGAGAAGTTCGCTCCGGATCCAACCAAATATTCCCCGATTCTGTCTTGCCGAATTTTTTGCCATCACTTTTCGTCATTAATGGCCAGGTCAAGCCATATGCTTCCATTCCTTCTTTGCGGCGTATTAACTCAGTGCCGGTTGTGATGTTGCCCCATTGGTCAGATCCTCCCATTTGTAGCATACAGTCATAATTTTTGCGCAGATGCAGGAAGTCATATCCTTGTACCAGCTGATATGTAAACTCTGTAAAAGACATGCCATCTGCAAATTCTCCGTTCAGACGACGTTTAACAGAATCTTTTGCCATCATATAATTGACTGTGATATGTTTGCCGACGTCGCGGATGAAATCCAAAAACGAGAATTGTTTCATCCAGTCATAATTGTTCAGCATAATGGCAGCATTGGATGCTGTTGAGTTGAAGTCAATGAAATGTGACAACTGAGCTTTGATGCCGGCCATGTTTTTTTGTATAGTATCTTCAGTCAGCAGATTTCTTTCCTGTGATTTTCCGCTAGGGTCGCCAATCATTCCGGTAGCTCCGCCAATGATGAATATTGGCTTGTGGCCGGCCACTTGGAAATGCTTCATCATCATGACAGATACCAAGTGCCCCACATGGAGAGAATCGGCTGTCGGGTCGATACCCACATAGGCGGTTGTTTGTCCTTTGGAAAGTAATTCTTCAGTCCCGGGCATGATATCGTGAATCATCCCCCTCCATTTTAATTCATCTACAAAATTCATAGAGTTATTATTTTTGACGGTTACTATATTCCTATTTTATTCGATTATTTTTGTGTTATCTACGTATCAAGTGGTATATTTTCTCTGCAAAATTAAGAAAAGGATAGAATAATATGCTCTTTTCCAATGTTTCTTCGCCTATAAACAGGAATTTTTCATTTAAGGTGTTTATTATCATGATAAGCACACAAAGTATCATGGCGACTTTGATTGCTCCCATGACAGCTCCAAGTAATTTATTGACCAGTCCCAACAGGATGATATCTATGAGTTTAGTGAGTAGTTTGCCTAATACAAAGACAAATACGACGACTAAAATGAAAGTGATGGAGAGTGCTATATACGAAGAGTATTCAGGCGATATATCCATAAAATCTTTCAGAACGCCTTCGATTAGATAGGCATATTTCATGGAGGCATAAATCCCCGCTACCAGCCCCAATAGAGTTGTGACTTCTATAATTAATCCCCGCATAAAGCCGCGAATGGCTCCTAGGACAATGAGCACCAAAATAGTAATATCAATGTAATTCACTCTTGCTTGTTATAAATTCACTTCAAAGATAGCGGAATAATTTACAATTTTCAATTCCTAATTTTCAATAGTTTCATAAATTCTTAGTATTTTCGCCAATTGGTAGGATTGGACATCCGTTTCGTTGTTAAAACTGAAAACTTTATAACATTACGATATGTATAGAACACACACATGCGGAGAGCTTCGGCTTGAAAATGTAAATCAAAAAGTGGTATTGAGTGGCTGGATTCAGAAAATTCGTAATCTGGGCGCTATGACCTTTGTCGATCTTCGCGACCGATATGGAATAACACAGTTGGTGGTGGAAGAATCTGCTGCCGAAGAAATAAAGAAACAAGTAGGGAGTCTGGGACGCGAATACGTTATCCAGGTAGAAGGCACTGTAGTGGAAAGAGCCAGCAAGAATAATAAAATTCCGACCGGAGACATTGAGATTCTGATTGAGAAAATCAATGTATTGAGCCACTCGGAGATTCCTCCTTTTACAATAGAGGATAATACTGATGGAGGCGACGAGATTCGTATGAAATATCGCTACTTGGATTTGCGCCGTCAGGCTGTACGTAAAAATCTGGAATTGCGCCACCGTATGGCCCATCTTGTACGGAATTATCTGGATTCATATAAGTTTATGGAAGTGGAGACTCCCGTATTGATAAAGAGTACTCCCGAGGGAGCGCGCGATTTTGTGGTGCCTTCACGTATGAATCAAGGGCAATTCTATGCATTGCCACAGAGCCCTCAGACATTTAAGCAGTTGTTGATGGTGGCAGGATTTGATCGCTATTATCAGATTGTGAAATGTTTCCGTGACGAGGATTTGCGTGCGGATCGTCAGCCGGAATTCACTCAGATTGATTGTGAGATGTCTTTTGTAGAAAGAGATGACGTATTGAATCTTTTTGAAGGAATGATTCGCCATCTTTTTAAAGAATTAAGAGATATTGATTTGCCGGAATTGCCTCGGATGTCATGGCACGATGCAATGGAATATTACGGCTGTGATAAGCCGGATATCCGTTTTGATATGCAGTTTGTCAATCTGACAACCTTGGCCCAAACAAAAGAATTTGCAGTGTTTAATACTGCGGAATATATTGGTGGAATATGTGTCCCCGGATGTGCAGCTTATACCCGCAAACAATTGGATGAGCTGACTGATTTTGTAAAACGTCCGCAAGTTGGAGCCAAGGGTCTGGTGTATGTCAAATACAACGAAGATGGTTCAATCAAATCTTCTGTGGATAAATTTTATACGTCCGATGATTTAAAAACTTGGCTGGATGCCTGTCAGGCAAAACCGGGCGACTTATTGCTGATTCTCTCCGGAGAAAAGAAAAAAACACTTCCGCAATTGTGTGAATTGCGTCTTGAAATGGGTAATCGTCTCGGATTGCGCGACAAAGATGTGTTCAAGCCTTTGTGGGTTGTAGATTTCCCGTTGTTGGAATGGGACGAAGAGACGCAGCGTTTCTATGCAATGCACCATCCGTTTACTTCTCCGAATCTGGAAGATGTGGATAAGATGGAATCTGATCCGGGAGTGGTGCGTGCAAATGCCTACGATATGGTCATCAATGGTGTGGAAGTCGGAGGAGGATCTATTCGTATCCATGATGCTGAAATGCAGCAGAGAATGTTCAAGTGTTTGGGATTTACCCCTGAACAGGCAGAAAAACAATTCGGTTTCTTATTGAATGCCTTTAAGTATGGAGCACCACCTCACGGTGGTATTGCTTTCGGTTTCGACCGCTTGGTATCAATGTTTGCAGGTCTTGACAGCATACGTGACACCATTGCATTCCCGAAAAACAATTCCGGTCGTGACGTAATGTTGGATTCTCCGTCTGAAATCTCAGAAGAGCAATTCAAGGAATTGGGAATTAAATTGAGCTGATATTAAAATTTATTGTTCTGAATATAAAACAATACGAGTGTTTAAGGATGTAATCGGACATGAAGATATAAAGCAACGGCTGGTGCGTGCGCTTCAAGCGGGGCGCATCAGTCATGCTCAGCTTTTTGCAGGCAATACAGGGTATGGCTCGCTTGCACTTGCTCTGGCTTTTGCCCAATATATTTTTTGTACCGGCGATAAAAAAGAGGATGCTTGTGGTGTGTGTCCTGCTTGCCGGAAGATGCAAAAACTGATACATCCCGATTTGCATTTTGTTTTTCCGATAGTGCGTAAAAACGGGAAAAGTCAAATCAGTGACGAGTATATTAATGAATGGCGTCACTTACTTACGCATACTGCTTATTTCGGACAAGAGGAATGGTATGCCGAAATGGGGGTGGATGATAATGCCCAAGCCATAATCTATACGGAAGAGAGTGCAAATATTCTGCGCAAACTCAATCTCAAATCTTTTGAATCAGACTATAAGATTATGATTGTGTGGTTGCCGGAAAAAATGAATGAAGAATGTTCCAATAAACTGTTGAAAATCATCGAAGAACCATTTGATAAAACGCTGATTTTGATGGTTTCAGAACATCCGGAACAAATAATCAAAACAATACAGTCGCGTTTGCAGCGAATCAATATACCTCCTCTTAGTCAGGAAGATATTTCTCAGCAATTGGTACATCAGAAAGGTTTGTCTGAAGAGCAGGCCGGTGAATTTGCTCATGTAGCAGCCGGTAACTGGTACAAAGCTTTGCGCTTGTTGAATGAGAGTGAGGAACAAATATATAATCAGGAAAAGTTTGTCAGTCTGATGCGTCTTTGTTGGAATCGTAAGATGCTCCCCGTGAACGAATGGGTAAACGAAATAGCAGGAATAGGACGAGAACGGCAGAAAAGTTTTCTTATGCACGCAGTACGAATGATTCGGGAAAATTTTATCCGAAATTTTCATTTGGATAACTTGAACTATATGACCGAGCGGGAGAAAAATTTTTCCGTACGTTTTGCCCCTTATGTGCATGAAGGGAATATAATTCCGCTGACAGACGAACTTGAACGGGCTTTTAGTGATATAAACCGAAACGGTAACAGTAAAATTATATTCACGGATTTATGTATTAAAGTTATGCAGAATATCCGTCCGAACTGAAGTCATGCCGTAACGTATACATAACAGCATAAATAATGAATTATGAATGATACTCAGGAATTAAACAATATAGAGCAGCAACCGGAGAAATTTAGCCGGAATATACCGGAGAAGACGTCTGCTGTACAGAAAGAATCGGTTGTCGAAGAAGAGATAACATTTGAAGATGATGAGGATACGGAAGAGTGTGTAGCGATTGAGGCAGGAGAGTTTTCTGTGCCGAAGGAAGAAAAGGAAGAAGAAGAGGTGCAGCAAATGCATACAAAGCATCCCCATCCTGAAATACCGACTATCGATCACCGTCTTTTGGCCGGTAAATTAAACGTATACAATTGGCTCAAAGATGTACCGGCAACTACGGAGATTCCCGAAGTTGTGGAGGTCCGTTTTAAAAACACCCGTAAAGCGTTTTTTAGTAATCCTTCCCAATTGCCTTTGAAAGAAGGAGACATTGTTGCTGTAGAGGCAGCACTCGGGCACGA
>CAKVCR010000085.1 GCA_934725835.1 uncultured Odoribacter sp. | reverse complement strand
TTGAAATTCTGCGTTGTTCCTTTATACACCAGATTGCCGGCATCGTCTCCTACGCTTGCTCCTATCAAAGCAACATCAGCACGCAACGGTTTTTCCAACAGATAATCCTTGCCGTCGATATTCAGAATCTGTTTTCCCTCTGCCACCAACGTACCGATACCGGTCGGGGTCAAGACACCACCCAGTCCGGCGCCACCCGCACGCACACGTTCAGCCAGAGTTCCCTGCGGACTGAATTCAATCTCCAGCTCTCCGCTGTTCATCTGCTCGCTGGTACACGGATTCGTACCAATATGCGATACAATCACTTTTTTCACCTGTTTATTGGCAATCAACTGACCGCATCCTCTATCCGGAAATGCGGTATCGTTCACAATCAAGGTCAAATTCTTCACTCCTGATTTCGCCAAAGCGTCAACGATTGCATTTGGCGTTCCGTTGGCAAGAAAACCGCCAATCATAACGGTCATTCCATCTGTTACCTTTGCAACTGCTTCTTCTACTGAAATAAGCTTCTTCATAAGTATATGGTTTTGTTTAAAATTAAACATATTCGATTCAGTTTGTCAAAATTACATATAAAATCTCCATTTGCAAGTGTTTTTTACGGAAAAAATTCTCTATATATTCAATATAGAATGAATCTAATTAGAACTTACTAAAAGCTATACAAGCACTACATAGTTCTATCATATACAAAGTTAAATAACTTCATTTTATCATACATTATTGTGGAAATAATCATTTTATTACAATAATAAAGAAAGAACATATAGTTCATGAAGCGACATCATACATTAAAATGGCAAATCTAATTCATAACACATACAAGGTTCATTAAGAAAATCTAATTCCGGCTTTTCAAGCAAAGGTGATTGTAACTGAAGTTTATTCAAATATATTTTACGTTTAGAAATATTATTAATTTCTTCACGACGGGCTTTACTCAGAGCTAAGAAATCTTCATTCAGTTCTATTCCAAGAAAACGACGACCTAATAGATTCGCAGCAACACCTGTTGTACTACTACCTGTAAATGGATCTAAAATCCATGCTCCAGGAAGAGTTGAAGCCTGAATTATACGAGAAAGAACACACAATGGTTTTTGAGTAGGATGTTTACCACAGGACTTTTCCCAACGTGCAATTGCCGGTAATCGCCAAACATCACGCATCTGAGTTCCTCCATTGATCTTTTTCATTAACTCATAATTGAAAAAATGGGGAACTTTAGGTTCTTTACGAGCCCAAAGAATATACTCAGCTGAGTATGTAAAATATTTACAAGATAAATTGGGAGGAGGATTTGTTTTCTCCCATGTAATGCAGTTCAATATCTTGAATCCCAATTCAGTCAGACATCGAGCTACTGAAAAAATATTATGATACGTCCCGCTTATCCAAATAGTACCATTACTTTTTAGCTTATTCCTGCAAGCTGCAATCCAAGATTTATCAAACTGATAATCCTCTTCATATCCGTTGGACTTGTCCCAATCTCCTTTATTGACAGATACCATTTTACCACTCTGAACGCTTATACCTCCATTTGAAAGATGGTAAGGGGGATCTGCGAAAATCATATCAAACTTGAAATCAAACGAATTCAGAAGTTTGATACTGTCTCCTTTCAAAAGGGTAAAGTCTCTATTTTCCGATCTATAGTATGGAGTTAACATCAATGGAATGTTGCAGTTGATACAATTTCAAAAATATTCCTATGTTCCTTTTACTTTTTCAAGAGATTCTTGAACATATAAGCGTCATGCCTATTGTTTTTTTCTTGAACCATCAATAGTTTTGCAATCAATATCAAGAATTTAACACTATATTCACCTTTCCCTGCTAATTTGCTATATTTCTGAGCTTCATTATTTACTTCAGCCAACAAATTCGCCGGGGACAATAAAAGGTCCTGCTCTTTTTTTTGATTTTAAGGGAGCTGTACGATTCCATTGTTCTAGTAAACTATCTAGCAATAAATCTGCCTCATGTAGTTCACAATAATGTTTAATCAACATATCTACAGCCCAATGAATATGCTTGGGTGTACGAATCCGACTCCATTTCCCATTTTCTTTCTGACGATATTTTAGCAGAATATCAAATTCAGACAATGTTCCTTTATATATTCCTAAAATATAGGTACCATTAATTGGAATCTCACATAAAGGTTCTAGATCTTTACATACCATTGAAGTATTTTGATTTACCATAATTCTTAATCATTTAAGTTTTTTGGAAATAATACCGTTTTCAAGATCCGCTATATTATACAAGTGTTCCAAAACATCAACCGTTTCTTTCAGATTATTCCTTGCACTGCGCCAACCACAACCATCGGTGACCCAAACAAATTTAAAATATTCCAAATATTTGGTTTCCATGGTAATAGTTTTGTAACTACGTGCCGTTTCATTCAATTTGGAACCACTACTAGTATAAAAGTTAGTTTCTATTCCATAAATGGTACTCTCTCCTTTTACGACAAAATCAAATCTTTTCTCAGCTCCGCCATTATTGGAAATCGAAGACAGATCTATTCCCCATTTAGCCTCTATTTCATGGATATACATTTCCTTAAAATAATCAACACCTTTCACAAGCCCAGCTTTACAAAGAAAACTCTCTACAAGATTCTCCATAAGATGCCCACCTCGATTCTTACGTCCATTTGAGTCAAGCCCCGTCTCTATACCAGTCACGTAATCTACAAGATTGTTGACAATATGATTCTCCATCAAATCAAAAAGGCCTGTCTTACGCATGAATTTGACATAATCTTCATTCGTGCAATTTGGCTTGTCAAAATGAAAATCAATCTGCCCCTCTTCGTCCATAGCCATAATATCAAGCTCTCGCTTGGCTAAAAGAATAGGAATACATCTTAGAGTTTCTGGATATTGTTCCAATATATTTCTGAATTCATTTTCTATATTCTTGGAACCAATAAGCGAATTCAAGATATTGAGTGGAATTTTAATAGTTTCCACATTATTGAAAACCTTATCAAAATCAACGTAATATTTATAATCGGCAATAGAAGGTCTAAAGCCAGCCAACCATGTATCAAAGTTTCTCATATCAGTAAGCACTGGCAACATTGGAAATCATTATTTCGGAAATCGCCCCACGCCCATTTCCTTTTGAATTTATCATCCTCGCAGCAGAAACTCGTTTAATGGAGAATCTTTTATAAAGATAATCAAAAAAATCATCTCCATTATCTACATTTTGAGGGTCTGAATTACTTGCCACAAATAAAGATCGGTGTGTTGTTATTTGCTCGCAAAAATCACGTAAACGTGTCTGCTCTGCGTCATCAAAACCATCTTTTGCATAAGAAGTAAATGCAGAAGTCTCTGTTAAAGGACGATATGGAGGATCGAAATAATACAAGACATTATTATCTGCATATTTGCCCGTTTGTGCAAAATCTCCACAAAGAATCTCAACTCGTTGTAGAACAACAGAATCTGCTCTCAACGTTTCTTCATCACAAATTTTAGGATTCGTATATCTCCCGTGTGGAACATTAAACTTTCCTTTAGAATTTACACGATACAATCCATTAAAGCAAGTTCGATTCAGGAAAATAAATAATGCAGCAGTTTCAATATCTGAATTATTTTTTTCATTATAACGTTCACGTTGAGATAAAAAATAATCTTTTCTTGCTACGTCATTCAGGGCAAGGTATTCAGCTTGAATTCGTGTCAATACAAGAATCAATTTTTCAACATCTGATTTTATTACACGATATGTACAAATTAATTCTTCATTTATATCATTGATTATAGCTCTGGTTATATTCGGATACTCTTGCAGAATCCAAAATAAAACAGCTCCTCCACCAACAAATGGCTCAATATAAGTCACATCATTTATCTGTGATAAATTGCGAGGCAAAGTCTTCTTTATATCATCAAGAAGTTGCGTTTTACCTCCAACCCATTTAACAAATGGTTTTGCCGGATATGTATATAATCTTCTCATCTGCTTTAAAATTCAAAATATTGCAGCAGATACATTCTACTGCGATATTTTGCAAAAATAGGAAAATTTCCTTGCCACGATGGCATATTGATAAAAAAAAAGGCAGGGAATCATCCACCGTCCACTAAGTATCTCTTGTACTCCCCGCCGCCAAGATTGTCCGGGGTTATGGAAAACTCTCTCCACTCTTCATAAAATCCCTCGATAGGATACGGGTATATGAATGTCGACATCAAGTAGCGGTATGTGCCGTCGGCCATGCGCAGCGGCTTGGCAACACCGGTGAATGTGGCTTCCGGGCGCACGATTTTGTTGGAACCCCCAAACTTATAAATGGTCTTCGGCAACTCGATGATGATCAAGGCACGTTCGTGGGTCATTACGAAATTGAGCCGGAGCATACCATTGTCCAGAGTGGGTGTACACGAGCCGGTCATCAGGTCGGAAGCAGTGTAATCCGCATACGAGCTTTGGTCAAGCTTCTCCCGACAATAGCGCGAAATCGGCCGAAGGGGATGCTGATGGGGCAGGTTAATTGCAATATCTAATACTTGTTTTATGATATTTTCGTTGTCCAAGTCCGGTTTATAGGGGTAATAGAGGTAGTATTTCTCTCCCGACAGCCTTCCGACAAGTGTTGTGCCTGCCTCTGGTTTCCAATCGAGACTCCCCGTTGCGGCATCTCTCCTGGCGATCAGTTTCACGTTGGCATAAACCATCTTCTTATCGCGGATCATAAAGAGACCGCAGGTATCGCCTTCAGTGAACTCAGTGGTGTAGCCGTTCTCCACGGCACGTGTACCCTTGTTGTCCACAGCCGATGTATAGCCTCCGTCGATAACGGAGATGGTGAGTTGCTGCGCCTTGTCTTGTACGGCAGGAAACTCTTCTTGCGTACAGGATGCAAGCAGCAGGAATAACGCAGCTTGCATGAGGTGGTATATGCTTTGTATCTTCATATTCATGTTCTTAATAGATAAATGGATTAAAAAGCAAGGACGGGACGCACACCGCACACGAAATTATGATTGCCCCATCGGCAGCTTAACCAGCCATCAAAGGTTATTACCCAATACCGTGATGTGGTGCCTTTGAACTTCGAAGACGACCAAAACTGGAAAGGATAGTCGTCGAATCTATGCTTGTCCCCAATAACTCTCATCCAGTTGTTCAAAGCGGAGGGAATATTTCCTTGGTTCGGCCAGAAGAACTCATTGATGTCCGATGAGGTCTGCTGACCTTTATCCTCCAAAGCCGGGCAACCGCCCAGATTCTGCAAGATGTCCCACCACTGACCGGAGGAAGGAAGATACCAGCCGGTCGTGGTCGCGGGAACAGGGCAGGTCTTGTTGTAATCGTCGGCAGCCTTGAGTGCGGGAAAATTGTCGAAGTTAGCCTCTTTACTACGGATAAGTTCACAATTTTCATAGCCGCTGATGTCCGAATAATTATCGGATTTGGATACGCAGTCTTTTAAAAATCCCAAGTTACGTGATTTGTTGCTCCATATCGCCTGCTCTGTTGCGTTTTTAACGGCCATAACCAGCCCATGCACTTTGTCTTCACCGCCTAACTTCTCCTTTTCCTTTGCACCGATACGGCTTTTATCCGTCTGGAAAACGATGCCTACAACCGTTACGCCGCGCCAGGGCTCGGGCCTGGGATTCGCTATCGCTATACTGCCGTCAGCATAGATTCTGCGCAGACCGCCATCGCTCCATGACCCGTCGGAATAGAAGTAATCGCCGATTTTAAGTTCGTCAGCTGTGAATCTTTGCTTTACCTTTTTGGAGGTGACGTTCTCCTTGCCGCCATCAATCCACGTACCATTAGTTACTGTCAGCACGTCTATTCCGCTTGCTTTCACGGTGATGGTGTAGGCATACCGCTTGCCACCGAAAAAGTCAAATTTGCCGGCAGCTTCTGTTTCGGGAGTGTAAGTAAAGTCATTGCTGCCGATGCTGATTCGGACGAGCGGCTTGCCCGTCATGTTCTGTGGCGGCACCAATGCCTCGTATTTCTTCGTTGCGGCATCGTAATAGGGCTTTATCTCGCCGTCCGATTGGTCTCCCGGTGCAACCAAGCCGCCGGTTGAGTGCGTTAGCGGGTCTCCGAAAATGGTGACGACCGCACCCTCCAGTTCCTCTTCTGAGATGCCTTCGCCTGCCGCGAGCGTTACTTCGATTTTAGCCATGCGGTGTTGGAAACGAAGATTGACGGCTTGGTCATAACGCCCTATAGTACTGGCGTACAGGACATCGAAAGCGGCATATCCCTTAGTTTGGTCGGAAATATCCGTTTCTACTTCCAGGTCTGGTGTCCATGCCGAGATGCGGTCCTCGGCGGTGTTCTTCCAGAAGAAGGCATTATCGGCATCCTTCGGGACAGCGTTGCCCGATGCATCCATCACGTATGTTTTGCTACCAAATACACCTTTCATTTCCACTCTGATTTCCTCTCCGCCCGTCCACGCGTCCTTGCCTCCGGCGCGAGTCTGCGGCTGCGCCACCTCCGCCGTCAATTGCAGCGGGTACTTGCCGTCGGGCAGGGGCGTGGTGCTTTCATCCTCACTGCTACAGGAAACGAACACCCCACAGATGAGCACCATAACCGACAGCCGGTCACCAATGTGCGGCCATCGTCTTCTCTCTATGTTTTTTATTCTTTTCATACCTTCTTTATTTGTTTGGTTTTCAGTACACACACTACAGTATTGCATCGCCCGAATGACTACCGCCGTCGTTCCAGTTTTCAATGGTACTTCCGCTTATGGCCAGCCCCGTCTTTTTCACCATGATGGTGTAGGTGTATGAGTAACCTGCCTTCAATGCGGGTTTGATAAAGTCTTTATTAGAGTAAGTCTGATTCTCTCCATCATCTGGAGTAACTTCTAAACTCAAGAAGTCTGCGAGTGTCTGCGGCAGCAAAATCATGGAGAGGGTCATTACACCCGTGTTGACATCGTAGTCTGTCACGCAATTGTAAGTAACAGTGTTTGTATTGGGCGTGGGATACGTGGATTCTATCAGCATCCAGTCGTTCACTACAGAACCCGTGGCTGTGGCTGTCCCGGTCAGTACATCGAACGTACCTTCATGAATCAGCCCGCCCAGCTTGTAGTTGGCAAATCGCAATACGCCGGGGTCGGTGAAACCGTCGGCAGTAGACGCCTGCACCTTTAGGATAAGACGTGCCATCTTGTGCTTGAAAGAGCAATCGCTGCCGCCTGCGGCTGTGTTGTCCGTGAAGCTGATGACAGGGCTGCCTTTACTTCCCATGGCACCTGTAGCATAAATGTAGTCTATATTTTCCTGCTTCTCCACCGTATGTTGGTTCTCGGTGTTTACCGTGATTTTCCCTTTGTTGCCGGGCAGGGAAGTCGCATGACTTGTGTTATAAGGTGCATATGCGGCGAAGGTAAACTCGCGTGAGGCATCCTCGAAGAAAATGCCATATCCGTCTGTTGCCGGAGTGAAGTCGGCGGAGATTCCGGTGCTTGCGGTCTGGTATTCCACGTTCTTGTATTTTTTGCCCATGGTCGTGCTCGCATCCATCGCCATCACGCCAATATGGTCGGCATTCCACTTGTTATCCACGGCTCGGGTCTTAGGTCCGCTCACGTCTGCCGTGATTCGTGCTTCCACCGGATGGTTCTGTACCTCGTTCTCTTGTGTACACGCAGCCAATAACGTTGCTGCTATTGCAATAATGAAAAATTTCATGTTCATTGCCATAATATTATTTTTGGGGGATTAAAATCTTTGTTGTCAATTAGCATCTCCAATGCCGCCATCTTCCTCGTTCCAGCCGGTGATGGTTGCACCCGTCACCCCTGCCTCTATCGGCAGCAACAGATTACCCGTGAGCGTCATCGGTTCGGCTCCGTTATTGAAGTTCCTCATAGCTTCGGTAACGTCGCTCACTATCTGCTGCGTGTCGCCGTTGTTGAAAGTGATGTCCACCGTCAGCGTCTGTGCATCCGTAGGGACGATGCCGAGCAGACGGAAAAAGATTGTGAACTTGTTGCCGTCTTGCCTGAAAGTGTTTATTACTTGCGCCGCAGCTCTCCGTTCACCGGTTGCTATGTCCGCAGCCGAAGCCACGCCGGAGAGCGTTGCCGTAGCCGACTGTACCCGGTTGTAGTCACCTTCGGTGGCGGTCATTTCAAGGTCGAGTCTGCGTACCAATTTTTTCATCCGGGCCGTGACACGTAGCGTGTCATCCGCCACGACACTGATTTCCTGTACCGAGGCAAACAGATAACCCGGTGTAGGGTTGATATGCTTGGCAGACGTGGTGTTCACCGAAGCGGTATTGTCGGCAACGGTAATTTGGTCCGGTTTGTTGTATGCCGCCAAAGTGTATTTGCCGGGCGACAGAAGTCGGTTGAACACGTTAGTTTCTCCGCCCACCTCCTGCTTCTGTCCGCCTATACGCAGGGTATATGCTTGCGGGATGCCGGCTTCGCTGCTCCCGGCGTTCCAATCTGCGGTAACTACTACCGCTCCACTGTCGGGATGCGGAGTATAATAAAGTTTGTCTTTCACACAAGATACGAATAATATGACGGCCAGCACAGCCGTATATGTTATGAATATATGTCGGTTACTTTTCATTCTGTTTCCTCCCTTATTTAAAAGATGTTCCATACGAGCGACACACCAAGGTGATTCACGCCCCAATAATTCTTGCACTCGCGACCTCGCCTTACCCGCACTCCGTCAATGACTATATATTTATCATAATCGGCATGGATATAGCCCACACCCATGGAGAAGTCAAGCGAAAGGGATTTGTTCAATTTCTGTTGGTAGCCTCCGGTGATGCCTCCACCCGTAAGGTCGCCATGCTTGCCTGTATCGGAGAACTTATAATTGAATTGCCCTGTCTTGAACATCGCACCGAGGTAACCGCACTTCTCCTTACCAATATAATAGCGGAGTTCCGGCGCCACTTCCCAAAGGGCGTATCTTCTGTCTTTGTCATTCCACGACCACGAAGTCCACGAACCGTTCACGGATATGCTCCATGACGGGCAGATGCGCCACTCGACACCAAGGTCGGGCGTGAGCGTTGCCCAGCGCAGCAGGTTGGCACGCAGATATAATCCGGAGGAGGTCTTTGTCTCCTCTGCATCTTGGATTGTTTCTGCCACCTTGCCGTTTTCAGGTCGTAGCTGTGCTTCTTCTTTTCCATAGTCAGGCACCACCTCCTCCCTGACCGGCACGTTTTCTTTCGGCAGGATGATACGCACCGTCACAAAGTCGCCATCCGAAGCGTGATTATGGGTGATAAAGTTGTTTTCGTGCAGACCATTCCGGGTAATCAGCTCCGATTTCACACGATTGGAACGTATCCTTGCAATGGCAAGGCTTGCCTGTTCCGACTCGCCGGAATTGCAGTATCCGTCCACGTAAAGAGGCAACCGCCCGTTCTTAATATCCGTTTTGTGGCTCTCTATGCACTCCAATAGACGTGTTAGTTCATTGGCATTGTCTCTCCATGGCACATAGAACATGTCCTTTCGCGGCACAAAGCGGAAAGTGTAAACGGTGTCTGTTTTCTGCTGCGCAAAAGCAGGGAAAACTGCCGATGCCAACCACAAAAACAAGATGGGGAATAAGGTTCTTTTACTCATTTTATATGCTTTTTTCAATTTCCAATCCGCAACTCAGCATGCAAAATAAGCAAAGAGATTTAAATTCAGTCCGATTCTTGCCTATAAATATTATCTCAATTGTCAGAATCGCACATCTTTGTTGTTTAGGATATTTTAGCTTTGTCGTTCAGACTATTTTTTGTCGTTTAGGCTATTTCCCCATCCACACACACCGTATTATTCCGCCTCTGTTTTCCTCCATTTGACAGGGGTACAACCTTCATTTTCCTTAAACATTCTTATAAAATGGCTTGGTGACAAAAAACCGGATTTCTCGGAAATGTCGGCAACCGTCAGCCTCGGATACTGCGCAAGCAGACATTTGGCATATTCTATACGAAGCCCGGTAATCCAATCGCGGAACGACATGTTATACGTAGTTTTGATATATTCGGACAGGTAAGTACGGTTGGTATGAAGCATCTCTGCAAGCTCCTTTATGGAGAGACCCGGCCGGATATAACCGTCCGCATCAATCC
>CAKVCR010000084.1 GCA_934725835.1 uncultured Odoribacter sp. | reverse complement strand
GAAGATAGAGACGAAATAATGGACAGACTCTACCGTATGGTAGGATTGAGAAAAGTAAAAGAAGAGATAACGCGCATTGTTGAATATGCCGAATTTGTGCGTTTGCGCAAAGAGCATGGCTTTGAAGCACGGCTCTCTCCGATGCATCTTATATTTGCAGGTTCTTCAGGGACTGGAAAAAGTACAGTGGCAAACATGTTGGGAGAGTTGTTTAAGGTATTGGGAATCTTGTCTAATGGTAAGGTTCACCACTTTAAACGTCGTGATTTTGTGCAGGAAGGAGCGGCAGTCGAGGAACAGCTGGTACGTCGCGCTTTGAAGACAAGTCTTGGTGGTATTCTATATATTGAAGAGGCTAGCGACCTGTTTCATATGGGTGAAGAAGAGGATAGGGGAGTTGTTGCTTTGGGTGTGTTACATTCCATTTTGTTGCATGAGAAACCCGAGGTTATCGTGATATTGGAAGATGGAGAAGATGAGATGAATTATTTGCTGAATATGCTGCCTGATTTGAAGAAGGTTTTTACAAAGCATTTATACTTTGAAAATTATACTCCGGACGAATTGATGGATATCACTCGCAGTAAACTGACAAAGTTGCAGTATCGCTTTACTCCGGCTGCGGAAGAGAAGTTCAACAAGCTGCTGCAGATGGATAGCGTGGATAGAGAGGAGGATTTTGAGAACGGACATTATATAGACGAAAAACTTGAAGAGGCTGCTCGACAGATGGCGAGACGTTTGATGTCGCAGAATCAGGGTGAATATGGCAAGGATGAACTGATGTTGATTGAGGCTGATGACATCGTTTTACCGGAAGCCGGAGACCCCGATAAGTCTATGGAGAAATTGAATGCCATGGTCGGTTTAGGTGAATTGAAACAGAGCATAGCACAGCATTTAAACTATGTATATTTTATTCGCGAACGTCAAAAACATGGTTTTGCAGACGTTTTACCACCATTGAATATGATATTCAGCGGAAATCCGGGTACGGGAAAAACAACGGTAGTCAAAATGATGGGAGAAATATATCATGCGGTTGGTGTGCTGACTCGTCCGAATGTCGTAATACAAGATGGAAGAAACATGGCAGCAGATACAGGAATGCAGCCTATGCAAGTAGCAGAGGCGTTGGCAGACATGTCAATGGGAGGTATTCTGTATATAAGTCAGGCAGACGTGTTATTGCAGACAGAATACGGAAAAGCAGTCTTGGAGGTATTGTTGGGTAATTTCTCTACTGAAGAATGTGAAAATCATATCGTGGTATTGGGATGTTATCCGGACAAAGTGGATATGTTGCTAAAGACTTATCCAGGGTTAGTAGACTTCTTCCCTTATCGTTTTAATTTTACAGATTATACACCGGATGAGCTGTTGAAGATAGCCGAGAATAAATTGAAAGCTAAAAATTATAGTTTCCATCCGAAAGCCAAAGAGGTGTTTTTGGACTTGATACGTAAGGCTTATGAAAATCGTAATAAGAATTTTGGCAATGTCCTGTTGGTTGAAAAGATAGTTGAGCTTGCGATTCGTAATATGTCCGACCGTACAATGGCCATTCGCCGCGAACGCGAACTGACAAGACAAGAGCTGACTACCATTCGTTGCGAGGATGTTCCGGTTGACATATTTAATTTGCCTAAATTGAATACAGATGTATTCGATGAAAAGGCGATACACGAAGCATTGACAGAACTGGAACAGTTGGTTGGGCAGACCTCTATAAAGAAACAAATAGGCGATTTTGTTGAATTGGCTCGCCACTATAGTCGCGAAGGACTGAAGTTGAGCAGTAAAATGTCTCTTCAATGGTGTTTCACCGGCAATTCAGCCATGGGTAAGGGCACGGTGGCGCGAATCATAGCACGTCTGTACAAAGCAATGGGTATTATATCTACCGGCAATGTCTTTAGCTTTAAAGTGGAGCGTATGATCGGCTTAATGGAAAACGAGGCTCAGAGTAGTATCGGTGAGGCTTTGGTGCGTTCAGAAGGCGGTATATTGTTGTTTGATGAGGATTCTCCCAAATTGAATGAGGCCATAGGATTCCGCGAACGGGTGCGGGCGATTTTAATGAATCAGATGGCTATACGTCCGGGTTCACATATAATTATATATGCAGAACCGCGCAATCGGGTGGCTGGTTTGAACAGTGACGCCGAGCAAGTGTCCGAGGTGGTAAATGTTTTGGTATTTGAAGATTATACCCGTGAGGAGTTAATGGTGATATTGAAACGTCGTTTGCTGAAAGAGAATATGAAAATGACGGTTACCGCTCGCCAGTATATGGCCGAATTTATCGGTTCGCTTGTATCGACAGAAGAACGTAGCCATGCCAGTTCTCGGTTGATGAGAATCGTGGCTGACATGATTGTAAGAAACTGTTTGCAACGTGTGGCAAAAGCCGACAAGAAGCCGACGGCTTCAGATGTCATTTCTGTACAGAAGCAGGATGTCATTATGTTCACCGAACAGTTTGTGGCCGGTATTATGAAGGAAAGAAAGCGAATCGGATTCGTATGATAAAAAAACAGCGTAACAATACGCTGTTTTTTTTTCGTGATAACGTCCGGCATAATAGTCGGATATTAATTTATTTCAGCATTTCGCAGATTTCATTGTAAACAAATTCTCCGGTGAAACCGAATTTTTCATCCAATACTTTTGCAGGAGCTGAATAGCCAAAATGATTGACACCATGAATGCGTCCGTTGACACCTACCAATCCTTCCAAAGTGACGGATAATCCTGCTGTCAAGCCGAATTTCTTCTTGGTAGCGGGAATAACTTCTTCCTGATAAGCTACCGGCTGTTTGCGGAACAATCCTTCTGAAATAGCTGATACAACCTGAGAAGTGATACCTTTGCGCTCTTTCAACAAGTGTGCTGCTTCGATAAGTGTAGATACTTCAGAACCGGAAGCGATCAATACGACATCCGGATTTTCTCCGTTTTTCATTGCAACGTAAGCTCCACGTTCTGCTTGTAGGGCATCATTGTAACGGTCTCCAGAAGCTGTCGGTATATCATTGATGTTTTGACGTGAAAGAACTAAAGCGGTTGGTGTTTTAGTATTTCCCATTGCCATCTTCCAAGCTACGGAAGTTTCTGCTGCATCAGCGGGACGCAATGCAAGAAGACTCATTTCACCATGATGGTTCTGTAATTTTTCCATCAGGCGCAATTGTGCTTCATGTTCGATAGGCTGGTGGGTAGGACCATCTTCTCCAACGCGGAAAGCATCGTGCGACCAGATATACTTCACAGGAACTTCCATCAAGGCTGACAGACGGAATGCCGGCTTCATATAGTCTGAGAAAACGAAGAATGTACCGCAGGCAACGTGAATTCCGCCATGGAGCGCAATACCGTTACAGAGCACAGCCATTGTTAATTCGGCAACGCCGGCTTGTAAAAATTTACCGCTGAAATCTCCTTTCACCAGGTTGCGGGCGCCACCTTTGATGAAACCGTCTGTTTTATCGGAGTTGGACAAGTCGGCAGAACTTACAATCATGTTGTCCACCTGTTTTGCCAGTTCAACCAATACATCAGCCGAAGCAGCACGGGTAGCAATATTGGCTTTATGAGCAATTGCTTTGTAATCTATTTCAGGAGCAACTCCCGACATATATTGATGGAAGCGTGCTGCCAATTCCGGATTTGCCTTTTCCCAAGCAGCCTGTTCTTCTTTTTTGCGGCGAGCATAGGCGCGTTTCTCATCCAATACCTTTGCATAATATTCCTGAACGTCAGGGAATATAGTGAAAGGATTTTGAGCATCTCCTCCCAGATTTTCGATTGTTTTTTCGATGGATGCTCCGGCTGCACTCAAAGGCTGGCCGTGAGTAGATACCTTGTTGGAGTAATCTTCCTGGTTTGCTCCGACAGCACCCTTACCCATCAGTGTATGGCCGATAATCAGGGTCGGGCGTTCTGTTTCTGCATTTGCAGCACGCAGGGCTTGACGGATTTCCTCTGCATCATTACCATTGATTGTGATTACGTGCGATCCCCTAGCTTCATATTTTTCAGCAGTGTTTTCTGTTGTCACCTCTTCAACCGTGGTAGACAGCTGTACATTATTTGCATCATAGAACATAACTAGGTTGGAGAGTCCCAGGGTTCCGGCAATACGTCCTGCTCCTTGGGAAATTTCTTCCTGAACACCGCCATCAGAAATGAAAGCGTATGTTTTGTGAGCCATCCACTCTCCAAAGCGAGCTACGAGAAAACGCTCTGCAATAGCGGCTCCTACGGCCATGGCATGTCCCTGACCCAGAGGTCCTGAAGTGTTTTCGATACCACGCTGTACATCACGTTCCGGGTGACCGGGAGTTACACTTCCCCATTGGCGGAAGTTTTGAAGGTCTTCCATGGAGAATTTGCCAATCAGACTCAGCATTCCGTATAACATCGGAGACATGTGTCCCGGGTCGAGGAAAAAGCGGTCGCGGTTCGCCCACGCTGCATCATCGGGGTCAAAGTTCAAAAACTCTGAGAACAGTACATTTACATAGTCAGCTCCACCCATTGCTCCTCCGGGATGTCCCGATTTAGCTTTCTCTACCATGGCTGCTGCCAGTATACGGATGTTATCCGCTGCTCTGTCGGTAATCGTATTCATATCTTTTATTTATTAGTTAATTGTTGATGATTATTTCTTATAGATTTAAGTCTTTATATTGATGTTCCCACCATGCCGGTTTTCCTTTCAGGTATTTTGCAAAATAGGATAGAATGGTGTTGTTCCATAAAATGCGTTGATTGTAATCCACTACAGCATGGTCTGCATTTTTCACCAGCACGAGCTCTGCATCTTTGCCAAGCAACTTCAGGGCGGTGTAGAATTGGATACTTTCGCCGGTCGGTACATTCACGTCCGCTGTCCCGTGAATCAGTAGAATGGGAACTTTCACTTGGTCGGCATTGAATAGCGGGCTCTGGTCTACATAAATGTCTTTTCGATTCCAGGGATAGGAGTGTGCCGATGCATTGATGCTGTAGCCATATCCCCAATATCCTTCACCCCAATAGCTGGAAATGGACGAAATGCCTGCATGCGAAATGGCACAGGCAAAAAGATCTGTTTGTGTCGTGAGATACTCCGTCGTAAATCCTCCATAGGATGCTCCCATGCAACCTACATGTTTCCCGTCAATAAAAGGGTGTGCTTTTATGAAGGCGCGTACAGAGCTGATGATTTCATCTGCTGTTATCTTACACCAATTGTTTTGGTGACGGGCAGAAAATTCCTGACCGTAACCGATGGTGCCCGATGGCTGCAATACATATACCACATATCCGTTGGCGGTATACAGGTTGAATGGCCAACGACCGCCGAAAGAGCGGCTGACGGGAGTAGTCCCTCCATAATAATAAACAATCAGCGGGTATTTCTTATTAGAGTCGAAATCTGCCGGCAGATAATAACGTCCGTCAATCAGAGTCCCTTTTTTATATTGGTAGTCCCAATCTTTCATTTCGCCGAATTCGATGTTTTTATATTGCTTGTGACAGGGATCGTCCCACATGGCCGACTGATTACCTTGCAGGTTGAGTGTGTATGCCCGGTCGGGATAGTTGGTCATGGAGGCTGTGTACATCAAAATGTCTGCGTTTTCAGCCAGACTGATCTGTTTCACCATATCGCCGGGACACTCCATGTGTACAAATTCTTTTCCGTCATAGCGGTAAAGACGTACAAAGTCGGCATCGTTGACCTTGGCAATGATGCTACCGTTTTTATGCCATACCGCTTCTTCTATAGAAGGATTGAAATTGCGTGTAATTGCTTGAACCTCACCGTTGGCAAGGTCGTATATGAATAGCTGTGTATCATATTGGTTGACAATCTGTCCTTTTGCAACATTTTCTCCTGATTTACCGAAACTGGACGGACCGCCCTGAACCAGCAGCTGTTTTCCGTCCGGAGAAAAACTGCAACTTACGAACCATATACGGTCTTCCCACAACGTGTCTACCTGTTGTGTTTCCATGTTCATCAGATAGACATTCTGTTTGCTGAATGGAAATTCGTTGTATACGGGTCTTGATGTTGAAAACAACAGTTTTTTGCCGTCCCGGCTGATATCCATCAGTGAGGTGGAAAGATTTCCCCAGGTGAGGCGCGAATGCAGTCCGGTCGCAAAATCATATTTGCATAAATAATTGCGGTTGCGGAAATAATCCTGACGGTCTTGAACACCTGCCAACTTACGCAATTCCCATTTCGGGTCTGCAAAATTTTCGTTTACTGTGTAAATCAGGTATGAGCAATCGGGCGACCACACATAGTTTCTGATAGCGTTGTCTTCGCTTATCAGACAATTCTGCTTGCGGGCTTCAAGGTCGTATTCATAAAGCGACATGCAGCCTCCTTCGTTCTGCATGAAAGAAATGGCGTCTCTACCGGGAATCCATTGCAGGTCGCTTGCACTGTTGCCGTGGAATGTGTACATGATTTCCTTGTCGGCGATGCGGTAGACGTATGTATTTGCTGTCGGTTTACCGTCAACGATATTTACTCTTCCTAACAATACATATTTACCGGAGGACGATACATCCAGACGGGTAATCCGCTGTCCGTTCAATACATCGAGAATTGCTTTGCCGCGTTTGGGCGAAGTGGAAAACACTACCGGTTCGTTGGCGAATTCCTTGTCAGCTTTAAAATGTGCATATACTGCTTTGCCTCCTTTGGTCAGGGATTTTACCACAATCAGATGTTTCCCCGGCAACCATTCAACCGGAATCGTCTTGATGGAGACATCCTCTCCGCTTGCCGTGGCTTTTTTTGCTCCGTCTACATATATCTCGGCATTTCCGAAAATTCGGAAAGTCAACTGACCGCTCATCCATTCCGGGTTGCTGATATATGTGGCATAATGGTTCAATACAAGCGCTTCGCCGTTAGCGGCTGATACAACAGTGTCTTGTTCCATCCGGGCGATATCCCATTTCAGCTTGCCTTCATATTTCCCGTTTTCAGGAGACATATTTTGAATATTCAACCCTGAAAATTCAGTCAGCATAGCATCGCTGAAAATACGGTTGTTGACATTTTTGACATTACTTAATGCAGGTTTTTCTACCGATATGGATGGCAATGCAAGCCATTCTTTGACATTTTGAGCCTGCGAGCTTAAGCTCCCGGCAAGGAGTAGAACAAGGATACTGTGTTTATTCATTATCGTTAGTTTATAATTTAAAAGGTAATGCAAAGTTATAAAAATAATTGCTTTCAACGAAAGCAATTATTCTAACATTGAATCGTGTCTGCTCACTTTCATCACCCCATTGATGTGCTTCAATCTTGAGATGAGCTGCTCCAGATGTTCGGTGTTGTCAATCAGAACTACAATGTTGCCGTCGAAGATACCTTCTGCCGAGTTCAGGGAGATGCCACGCAATGCGGCATGCGGGTCCTTGCCGATAATTTCGGTGATTTTGGTGATGATGCCGGCGTCGTCTTTACCCATCAGGTTCAATATGGTCTGATACGAAGTCGCACCGTCATTGGTCCATTGGGTGTTGACAATGCGGTATGGATAACGGCGCATCAGTTCAATGGCATTTTTGCACTGACGGCGGTGCACCTTGATTCCTTCACCGATGGATACAAAACCGATGATATCATCGCCATAAACCGGATTACAGCAACGTGCAAACTTATAGTCTACATTATCCACATTTTTGTCAATCAGCAATACATCCTCGTCCATTTTTTTCGGATGAATCACTTTGACATCCTTTGGTGGCGGGGCTACGACTGTTTTTTCTTCCGTATGTGTCAGAATCTCCTTGATTTCCGACGGTTCGTGTTTGCCGATGGCGATACCGTGATAGAGGTCGAGTGCAAATTTGTATTTATAATGTTGCATCAACTTGCGGATAACCTCATCAGTAAATTCGATTTTCCAGTTTTTCAATCGCCGTATCAGCGTCTCCTTGCCGATGTCTGCCTGGTGGTTGATTTCCTCATTTAGAAACTGGCGGATACGGTTGCGGGCTTTTGAAGTGATGGCAAAATTCAGCCAGTCGGCTTTTGGCTGCTGGTTGCTTGCTGTCAATATGGAAATCTGGTCTCCGTTTTTAAGCACATATCGCAACGTTTCATTTTTATCATTGACAATTCCGCCGATACATTTGTTGCCCACGTTGGAATGTATGGCATAGGCAAAATCGAGCAGGGTGGCTCCGGCTTGCAGAGTCTTAAGGTCGCCTTTAGGAGTGAAAACGTGAACCTCCTTATCCTGAAGGTTGATTTTCATATCATCCAACAGTTCGATGGCATTCTCCTGATTGCTTTCCAGAATCTCACGCAATTCGTTCAGCCAGCCTTCGATGATGGAGTCGGATGTCCCGCCTTTATATTTCCAGTGGGCGGCGAATCCTTTCTCGGCAATCTCGTCCATGCGCTCGGTACGGATCTGCACTTCCACCCAGCGGTTGTTTGGACCGAGCACCGTGGTCTGCAACGATTCATACCCGTTGGATTTGGGCACAGAAATCCAGTCGCGTAAACGGCGTGGATTCGGTGTATATTTGTCCGTGACGATGGAATATACTCTCCAGCAGTCCGGCTTTTCGTTTTCTCCGGTACTGTCTATAATAAAACGGACGGCAAAAATATCGTATATCTCCTCAAATTCCACCTGGCTTTTCCGCATCTTATTAAGAATGGAGGCGATGGTTTTGGTCCGGTATTTCATTTTGTATTTGATGCCCCGACGGTCAAGTTCTTCCGTGATTGGGGCTACAAATTGGGCGATATAAGCCTCACGGGCAGATTTCGAGTCCTTCAGTTTTTGTTCAATATCCTTGTAAATCTTTGGATTGGAATAGCGCAATGCACGATCTTCCATTTCCGACTTGATGTTGTACAACCCGAGCCGGTGGGCAAAAGGAATATAGATGTAGCTGGTCTCTTGTGCCAGCTTTTGTTGTTCCTCTTCCGGAAGCTCATCAGCCAGACGGAGCGCATAGAGCTTCTCGGCCAAAAAAATCAGCTGCACACGGATGTCTTCTGCAAAGCTTAACAGCAATTTTCTGAAGTTTTCGGAATCTACAATCTGTTGCGTTGCATAAATGTGGCTGATATCTTTAAGTCCCTTAATGATTTGCCATACTTTATCCCCGAACATCTCTTTCACTTCATCCAGCGACAGCATATCCATCTCCACCGTCTTGTGCACCATGGCACAAATGATAGAAGTCCGTCCCAGGCCAATCTCTTGTGTGATAATCAGTGTGATATCGAGAATGCGAATCAACTCTTTGAAATTGAGATCGTCAGTGTCCTTTTCGTTTTTAATGGCAATGTCAAATGCCCGCCGTATTTGTCGTATGTCATCCCGTGAAATAAGGTTTCTGCAAGATTTCAGTACTGCGGCATATTTCCGGATGACAATCGGTCGGTAGGTCTCTTTCGTCTCTTGGTCCATAGTTGTTGGTTTTAGTGAGCATTTGTATATTGCGTCCAAAAGTAGTGATTTCTTTAGAATTGTTCTGCCGATTTTTATAATTTTACATCGGAAAAAACACTTGATTCGTTTTATGACACAGAAAGAGAGATACAAAGGTGTTCTGGGATGGTTCTCGGAACATTTGGGATTGGCAGAGACAGAATTGCACTACCGCAATCCATATGAATTGCTGGTGGCTGTTATCCTTTCTGCCCAATGTACGGACAAACGGGTGAATATGGTGACGCCTGCCATATTTGAGCGTTTCCCGGACCCGGCATCAATGGCAGCCGGTAGTGTAGAAGAAATTTACGAACTGATAAAATCCATCTCTTATCCGAATAACAAGGCCGGGAATCTGCACGGAATGGCAGTGAAATTGACTGCAGATTTCGGAGGTGTGGTGCCCGAGGATATGGAAGCATTGCAATCGCTTCCGGGGGTAGGGCGCAAGACGGCCAACGTGATTATGGCGGTAGCCTTCAACCGTCCGGCGATGCCGGTGGATACCCATGTGTTCCGGGTGACAAACCGTATCGGACTGGTAAACAACACAAAGACTCCGTTGGAAACCGAAAGGAAATTGGTTGAAAATATACCTGCCGAGGTGCTTTCTACGGCACACCACTGGTTTATTTTGCACGGGCGTTACGTTTGTACTGCCAGAAAACCCAAGTGCGAAGAGTGTGGAATCAGGGC
>CAKVCR010000083.1 GCA_934725835.1 uncultured Odoribacter sp. | reverse complement strand
CTTGAAAAGTTCCCGAACCGCCCAGCTCATGCTGCCGCTGCCGCACTGCATGGTCCCGCACGGGAGCGTATAACCGGGTACGATGTGGGCAAAGTTGAAGGTGGCCATGGTCTCGTTGTCAAACAGAGGCGTTTCGGAGGCGAAAGAGATCCAGGAGGAGGTACCCATACAGCAGTTAGCCACACCGGGTCTTACAGCGCCAGTACCAACTGCGGCGCAGGCGCCGTCACCACCGCCGCAAATGATGGGAGTGCCTTCCAGTAGACCGGTCAGCGCGGCTGCTTCTCTGGTAACCTTACCTGCCATCTCCACGGAGGAGAGCATGGTGGGCATCTTTTCCATATCCAAGCCGCAGAGGTCAACCAGCTCCTCAGACCACTCCCGCTTGGTGATATCCATCAGACAGGTGGAAGAGGCGTCGGAATAATCGGTGACGAAATTGCCGGTGAGCTTCAGGAGGATATAATCCTTTACGTTCAATGTTTTGTAGGTCTTTTTGTAGATCTCTGGCTCGTTCTTCTTGATCCACATGAATTTGGTGCCGGTATAGGAGGAGCTGAGACGATGTCCGGTGATATGATAAAAATCTATGGGGGAAATCCGCTGCGCCAGTTCGTCAGCTTCTTTTGTGGAGCGCATATCGGCCCAGATCAGGCCGGGATAGAGGGCGTTGCCCTCTTTGTCCACACACAGACAGGCCATCATGGTGCCACTGAAAGAAACGGCAGCCACATCGGCGGGGTTGATGTCGGCAAGAAGGGCCTTCGTGGTCTCGCAGACGGCTTTCCACCAGTCGTCGGCGTTCTGGTCGATCCATGTACCGTAATGAACGTGAAGATCGTAAGAATAGACTGTACTCTTTACCAATTTTCCCTCGCTGGTGAAGAGCGTGGCCTTGTTGCCAGAAGTACCCAGATCATGTGCCAGCAAATAAGTGGGCATAGTATAATCCTCCCTTTATTCAGTAATTTAGAATCGAATGATCAAAATTTGATGACCATTTTCAGCGCCGGCTCGCGGTTGGCGATGACTTGGAAAGCCTTGTCTGTTTCTCCAAACGTGAAAACGTGAGAGATGTACATCTTGGGATCTAGGATGCCGCAGCGGATCCAATAGACGATCTGATCGTGGGCATCGGACTCTGCTTTCTTAGAGGGGAACTGATGGAACTGAATGGTCCAGTTGTGGGCGCAACGGCTCCAGTCCAGCTGGTAATTGGTCACAGAAGAAATGCCGTAAACGCAGATTTTGCCTTCATCGACCAGACAGTCCAGTGCGATGTTCATCAGGTCGTTGTAACCGACGGCATCCAAAACGTAGTCGATACCGTTGGGACATACAGACTGGATCGCTTCCTTAATATCGCACTTATTGGTGTCAAACACGTAGTCGGCGCCAACTTTCTTGGCCAGCTCCAGCTTGTTGTCATGCCGATCCATGGCGATAACGGGACCGATGCCCAAAAACTTTGCGAACTGGACAAAGCTCAGACCCACAGGCCCCATACCAAAGACCAGAAGACTCTTGTTGGGCTCTAGGCCGAACTGCTTTAATGTGCTCAAGACCTCGCGGAAGGTGATGATCATGGAGCTGTCTACCGGATCAAAGTCACTGGGGAGTTTGCGTTGACCGTAGGAGAAAGGCTGAGGGATGATGCCATCTGCTTCCTGAGCCATGGCGTCGGTTACAATATTATATTCGGAGTAAGTACCCCAGCCGGAGGTGTAGCCCTCGGGAACGTCGCTCCAGTAGGGCATCAGAACCAGATCGCCCTCCTTGAATGTACGGACCTTGCTGCCAATGGCAATAACACGGCCGACACCCTCGTGACCCAGAACCACAGGATAGGTATCAATGCTCTTGAATTTGCCATGGATGATTTTGGTATCGGTACCGGTACAGACACCGCAACTTTCCAACTTTACCAGTGCGTCGTACTCCCCGTACTTAGGCATGGGCATCTCTTCAAAACCGCAGGTGTGGTCCTTGTACACGACATAACTTTTCATAATCAATCCTCCCTTTCGTTGAAAATGTTGAAACTATGCAGATATGGTGCGGGAATGGATAGGTTCTTCGATATCCATGATTCGATTCTGGCAGATATCTATAATGCGATTATAGCAATGCAGAAAACCAAAGTCAAGATAAATGTTCGTACAAACGATCATTCGTTACAATAAATAGTTTTCGGAGAATGTTTTTGTGAAAAAGAACCTAATTATAACTTATTAAGAAAAATTTTTGTAAATTTAAAACAAAAGACTTGCAATTTACCGAGAGACATGCTATACTGTAGAAGCATTGATTGAATGTACGTACAAAGCGACTGCAGCGACGTGTAAACGGTTTATAAGCCGTCAGGGCAAAGGAGGCCAGGAAAATGAAAAACTACATTCTTGGTATTGATCAGGGATCTACCGGATCAAAGGTTCTGGTAGTTGACGTAAAGGGCGAAGTGGTATGCAGCGCATACCGCGGTATCGACAGTTTTTGCCCCCATGAGGGTTGGGTAGAACATGATCCCGATGCAGTTTGGCAGTCTGTCCGGGAAGCAATTCTGGAAGTTGCTGAGCAGTTTGACATGTGCCAAATCCGCGCCATCGGTATTACCAACCAGCGTGAAACGACCATTCTATGGGAGCGCGCCACCGGCAAGGCGCTGACACCTGCCGTCAGCTGGCAGTGTGTTCGTAGCCAGGCAATCGTGGACAGCTGGGCCCAGTGGAGCGACGAGATCACTGAGACCACCGGTCTTCCCAATCATACATATTATTCCGCAAGTAAGATCGCATGGTTGCTGGAGCAGAACCCCGGTCTGCGGGAGCGCTGTGAGAAGGGCGAGATTTGCTTCGGCACAATTAATACATGGGTTCTCTGGAACCTGACCGGAGGCAAGTCCCATCTGACCGACTCCTCCAATGCCGGACGCACCATGTTCTTCGATGTCCGGAAGGATCAGTGGAGCGAAAGTCTGATCGAGAAATTCAATATCCCCAAGGCAATTCTCCCTGGCGTTCTGCCTTGTGACGGAAACTTTGGCATGGCTGTGGAACCTGCAGAGGCTTTCCAAGAGCCAATTCCTATCATGGCATCCATCGGTGACCAGATGAGCGCCCTGTTTGGCCAGGCGTGCTTTGAGCGCGGTGAAGCAAAGTGCTCCATTGGCACCTGCCTGAATCTAGTCACCTATACCGGCGAGTATGCAGCACCTCAGTGCGGTATTTATCCCGCTGTGGCAAGCAATGACAGCGGCAACCTGACCTTTGAAATTGAGGGCGGTGTTAATGTGGCCGGCTCCATCAACGAGTGGCTGGTTCACCAGCTAGGCGTTGCAGACAGCCCCAAGGAAGTCAGCAAACTGGCATCTCAGGTAGAAAGTACGGACGGTGCTTACTTTGTTCCCGCTTTCGGCGGACTGTTCGCACCGCACTGGAATAACGGCGCCCGCGGCCTGATCATTGGCCTGTCCCGCTTCCATGATAAGCGGCACATTTGCCGGGCTGCGGTGGAATCCATCGCCCTGCAGACAAACGACATCATCGAGCTGCTCCGGGAATCCTTTGGAGTGGACATCAAGGTTCTGCGTGTGGATGGCGGCGTTACAAAGAGCGACTTTATCATGCAGCTGATGGCCAATATCCTCAATTGCCGTATTGAGCGTCCCAAGAATACAGACCGTACCCCCATGGGCGCTGTATATCTGGCTGGTCTGTCCTCCAAGTTGTGGAAGGATCGGGACGAACTGAAGAAGCTGTGGGTTCTGGACCGGGCATTTGAGCCTGACATGGATCCCGCTAAGCGTCAGGCGCTGATTGATGGCTGGCAGGAGGCTGTGAAGCGTTCCTTCGACTGGATCAAATAAGAAAGAGAGGAAACAAAAGATGGCGAATACTTGCCTTGAATTCAAGAATATCTGCATGGAATTTCCTGGCGTTAAAGCGTTAAGTGATGTTTCCTTTGCGATCAATACCGGTGAGACGCATGCACTGATGGGTGCCAACGGCGCCGGCAAATCCACCCTGATCAAAATCCTTGCCCGCGTTTATCAGCAGACCTCTGGTGACGTGATTCTGAACGGCGAGAATCTGAACAAGGTTACCGCCGGTAATATTCGTGACCATGGTATCGAATTTATCTTCCAGGAGTTGGAATTGGTTCCCGGATTTACCGTAGCACAGAATATCATGATCGGCATCGAGCCCCGTAAGGGCGGCATGGTGGATTGGAAGAAGATGAATGAGTTTGCCCAGAAGGCACTGGATGATTTTATGCCCGGTGTTGTGGATGCTACCGAATCCATTGACAATCTGTCCGTTGCAAAGCAGCAGCTGGTCTGCATTGTCCGTGCGTTGTCCCGTAATCCCAAGATCCTGGTTCTGGACGAACCCACCAGCCGACTGAGTGCCACGGAAACGGAAGCTCTGTTTGAGGCTATCCGCCGGGTTCGTACTCGTCAGGAGATCACCATCATCTATATTTCCCACCGGCTGGAAGAACTTTTCAAGATTTGCGACTGTGTTACCATTCTTCGGGACGGTGTTTACACCGGTACCTGGCCTCTGAGTGAGATGACTCAGGAGGATATCGTTTACCGCATGGTCGGTCAGGTGAAGAAGAGCGGTGAGCATCTGCCCCCCAATCCAGAGATGCTGGCTAAAAAAAGTATCTTTGATGTGGAACATCTTAATCTGCCCGGCGTCATTGAAGATGTGTCTTTCCACGTCCGACCCGGTGAGATTCTGGCCTTGACCGGTGCGGTGGGTGCTAAGAAGACAGAGATTTTTGAAACGATCATGGGCATCCGCCCCGGCGGAACCGGCACTGTCCGGATCAACGGTCAGGAAGCCAAGATCAGCGGTCCCCGGTCTGCCAAGAATCACGGTATCTGCCTGATTCCGGAAGACCGCAGAAAAAATGGCATCATTCAGGACTTCTCTGTCCGCGAAAACATGACCTTCGCGTTCATGAAGAACTATGTGAATAAGCTTGGTCTGATCAAACAGGCCGAGGAGCGCACCACTGTTCAGGAGCTGTGCCAGCGCCTTCAGGTCAAGACTCCCAACACCGAAGTCGCCGTGAAGACCCTCTCCGGCGGTAATATCCAGAAGGTGGTCGTGGGCAAGTGGGTCGTGGGTGACTCCGTTGTTTACTTCTTCGACGAACCCACCGTTGGTATTGATGTGCGCGGCAAGAGCGAGATTTATGATTTGATTCGGGAACTGGCTTCTCAGGGCAAGGCTATTGTAGTGGCATCTTCGGAAATTGACGAGGCAATTGACATCAGTGATAACATGGTCATCCTTTACAATGGTCGTGTCGTGGCTAACATCGTTTCCTGCGAAGCAGATCGCGAGGACGTTGTTCGCCTGACGATGGGAGGTAGCATTCATGATTAATCAGAAAAAGCTTGGAAAGTTTCTGGACAAATGGGGTTCTATCGTCATTTTCTCCGTAATGATTCTGGCGTTCTGTGTGATGGCAGATAATTTCCTGACCCCGATGAACGGCATCAACATTCTGGTTCAGACGGCACCCACTCTGATCATGGCCCTGGGCTGTACCTTTGTCAACATGGCTGGCGAAAGTGATCTGTCTCTGGGCGGTATCGTGGGATTGTCCGCATCCCTGTTTTGTGGATTCATTGCGGATGGTCATAGTGTCCTGATGGCTTCTGCAGTCAGTATCGGAGCCGGTGCTCTGTTCGGTGCGCTGAACGGCATTCTGGTCTCTTATGTGGGCCTGTCCTCTTTCATTACTACCATTTCTGTTATGTTCCTGACGCAGGGTCTGGAATACGCCTATTCTGGCGGCACCTCCCTGTGGGTTCGGGATAACCCCGTCACCAAGATCGTAACGGCTTCCATCGGCCCCATTCCCATTATGGTCATCGCTACGTTGATCGTGTTCCTGCTGGTGTACCTGGGGCTGCACAGAACCCGTACTGGCCTTCATATTCAGGCGGTGGGCCGTTCTCAGGACGCTGCAAAGTTTGCGGGTATTAATGTTAAGGGCATTAAACTTCTGATGTTTGTTCTGGCTGGTGTGTTTTACGCGCTGGGCGGTGTTATTAATGCACTTCGTTCCAACGGCGCTATCATTTACTCCGGTCAGCGCCTGTTGCTGCCGGTGCTGGCAGTTACCTATATCGCCAAGACTATTCTGGGTACCAAGAGGCCCAATGTTCCCGGAATCTTAATTGGCGCTGTGGTTATGACCTGCATCTCCACGGCCTTTACTCTGATGGCGCTGGACTTCTACTACACCTTTATTGCACAGGGTATTGTTCTGATTGCCGCAGCTGTCCTGTCCGTCAGCAACAGAAGAATCATTCTGCAGGAAGAATTGAGATAAGGAGGGTTATACGATGAAAACCGAAATAAAGCTGGAACGCTCAAAACTCTCCTGGAGCGGAAGCCTCAAAACCGTGATTGCTTACTTCGTTATGGTGCTGTTCTTCTTTTTGCTGAAACCCGGTTATCTGGGGGCTTCCAATATCCGAACCATCCTGATTCAGACTGCGCTTCTGGGAATTATCGGTAGCGGTATGACTCTGGCAATGTTCACCGGTGGTGTGGATATGTCCGTTGGCGCCGTTGCTGGCGTTTCTACCCTGGCTGCTCTTTATGAAGTGGCCTACGGGGAGATGCCTCTTGCAGTTGGCTTGCTGATTGGTATCGGTCTTGCTGCAGCCATCGGTCTGATCAACGGCTTCTGCGTTACTCAATTGGGCGTTGCGCCCTTTGTAGCTACACTGGGCACCATGTTCCTGGCTCAGGGTATGCAGTACATGTTCTCCGATGGCGGTCAGGCGGTTTCCTATGGTATTCCCAAGGGATTCACCTTCCTGGGTGCAGGCAGCTTGGGCCCCATCCCCATGCCCATCATCATCTACCTCGTTGTCTTTATCATTCTCTTTGTTGTTACTGAATTGACCCCTGCAGGCCGCTATTTCCGGGGCACAGGTTTGAATCAGTTTACATCTGAGCTGTCCGGTATCCGGATTCGAATGTATACCCTTCTTTCCTATGTGATCTGCAGTCTGACGGCTGCAATTCTGGGCCTGGTACTGTGTGCATCCCAGTCTTATGCTTCTCCGGATCACGGCAGCTCCTTTATGATGGACTCTTTGCTGGCTGTTCTTCTGGGTAAAACTCTGATGAACAACAAGGTTTCCATCTACGCAACGGCGTTCGGAGCACTGTTCCTTCGCTCTTTCGAAAACGGCCTGTCTATGATCGGTCTGCCGGTCACACTGCTGAGCGTCTGCAAGGGCATCCTGCTGGTTGTAGTTCTGCTCCTAACCTGGTTTGTTGGCAAAAAGAAAGGCAAAAAATAAGTTTCCCAAAGCTTATGGTCTTACACGTTGTATAACGCTGAAGATAATTACTACAATCATTTAAGGGAGGAAATAACCAATGAGAGCTGATTTTGAATTCGCACGGTATTTGGACTCGACCCTGCTGAAGCAGGATGCAACAGAGGAACAGATGCGTGCACATCTGGAGCTGGCAAAGAAATACCATTTCAAGACTGTTGCTATCGGATGCGCATGGATTCCCTTTGCAAAGGAAATTTTGGCAGGATCTGATGTAGGCATTGATGCTCCAATCGGCTATCCAAATGGCTATAACACTACGGAGGCAAAGATTTTTGAAACCATCGACGCTTTTGCAAAGGGTGCTACGGAAGCAGATATTCTGATGAATGTCAGCTGGTTCAAGAGCGGCCGTTACGCAGATGTTGAGGAAGAACTGAAGCGCTTTGTGTGTGCTTGCGGTGACCATGTCAGCAAGGTCATTATCGAAACCTACTTCCTTAACGAAGCGGAGATTCGGGAAGCTACCCGTATCGTTAAGCGTGCTGGTGCTACCTATGTTAAGACTGCCACTGGCTTTACCCCTAAGGGTGCTACTGTCGAGGATGTCAAGGTCATGCTGGAAGAGGCTGGTGACTCTCTGCTGGTCAAGGGCTCCGGCGGTATCCGTAGCCGTGAATTTGCAGAGCATCTGCTGGATATGGGTGTACAGCGCTTGGGCGTCAGCAACGCACACAAGCTTCTTAATAATTTATAATCCGTTTTGTCCGAACATAAGAATATAATTATATAATAATGAACGGAGGAACTAATATGAAGAAATTATCCATCGGTGAACTGCCCCTGTATCGTGCATCAGCACCCAATGTTCGCGACAACCTGATTCTGGTTGATGCCCAGGATGGTGCAAAGAACATTGCCATGGGTGTTGGTGTTTACAATAAAGGCCAGGCATCTGAATTCCACACTCATTATAACGAAGAGGAGATCATGGTCTACCTGCGCGGCGAAGGCATCATGCGCATGGAAGATGGTACCGAAGTCACCCTGAAGCGTGGCGACATCACTTTCGTTCCCGCCGGTGAGGCACACAGACTGTTCAACACCGGTGACGGTGAGTTCGTGTTCCTGTTTGTCTACTCCCCTATGGGACCCGAGAAGAATATCCGTAAGTGGGACATCGTTGATGGTGTCCACCTGACTCTGGATGATCTTGTAAACCTGTAATACGATTATTGTCTAAACCGCGATAATTTTATAAAAAACTGAGAGGAGAACCATTATGAAAATCAGAAAACTCGTAGCATTGTTCCTTTGCCTCGCAATGATCTGCAGCTTCTTTGTTGCCTGTGGCAGCGCAGAAAAAGCCCCCAAGACGGAAGCTCCTGCTGAGCAGTCTGCTGCGCAGAGCGGTGCAGATGCAGTGGAAGAAGCAGTCGGCAAGCTGGATGGCACTGGTTTGAAGATTGGTCTGTCCCAGCAGCACCTGACCAATGACTTCAACCGTGGTATTCTGGCTGGTGCAACCGCAATGGCCAAAGAACTGGGTGCTGAACTTATTACCGCAAATGCACAGGGCGACTCCAACAAGCAGGTTTCCGACATGGAAAACTTCCTAACCATGGGTGTTGATGCTGTTATCATTGGCGGCGGCGAAGCTCCTGCATTTGCCGAAGTCATCAAGAAGATGAATGAGGCTAACATTCCCATCATCACCATCGACATGACCAGAAGCGAAACCACCGAGTGCAATCTGACCTCTGATAACTTCAATGCCGGTGAGCAGCTGGCTCTGTACGTTGCCAACAAGCTGGGCGGCAAGGGCAATATCCTGCTGCTGGATACCCCGGGCTGGCACTCCATCGAAATCCGCGTTCGTATGCTGGAAGAAGTCACCTCCGACTATCCCGGCTTGAACATCGTTCAGACCATCTCCATCGGAACTCAGGACGCTGTTAACAACTATGCTAAGGAAGTTAAGGCTTATCTGCAGGGCAACCCCGACGTTCAGTGCATCTACGCTGACTGGGGTCTGGCAGCTGTCGGCGCTTCTCAGGCACTGCGTGAGATGGGCCTGACCGACGAGATCTTCGTTGTCACCATCGACGCCGACCAGGTTGTTATGGACGAAATGATGAAGGAAGACTCCCCCCTGTCCGCAGTCATCGGTCAGTATCCCGCCAAGATGGGCTCCGGTGCTGTTGAGAATGCTATTAAGGCAGTTCAGGGCCAGGAGATCCCCGGCGAGATCTACATCCCCATCATCCTGATCGAGAAGAACGATCCTTGGGCATGGTTCTCTAGCCCCGAGATCATGACTCCCGAGGAAGCATGGAATGCTCTGTACGGTGAATAATCCGTAAATCCGTTATTGAAATCCTTTGAATGAATATTTGACCCCCATGTGCTAACACATGGGGGTCGCCCCTACTCTTGTGGATTTTGCGATGGAAAAACCACTGTCAAAAAAATGCATATTGTTCATATTTTAGGACATAAGGCACTTGAAATTTTACTTTTCATAAATTATAATCTAGCCAGAGAAGTACTGTTTGAAGTACTGTTTATTAAGGCTTGGAATTCGATTTGGAGTGTTTTTATGAAATCATTAGACAAAAATTCCCCTGTACCTCTCTATTATCAACTTTATACCATTCTCCTGAATCAAATCCAGGCGCATGAGCTGAAACCGGGAGATATGCTGCCGACAGAGCTGGCGCTGGTTGAACAGTATAATATCAGTCGCTCCACTGCCCGTCAGGCGATTATGGATCTTGTTCGGAACGGATATGTGGTTCGGGAAAAGTCTAAGGGTACATTTGTCCAAGATCATACGCACAATGTGCAGTATAGCGGACGGT